>DASSML010000525.1:0-4893 GCA_035688895.1 Gemmatimonadales bacterium | reverse complement strand
GAGCCCTGACCCCATCTCAACTCGACGACAGCGGATAGCGGAGCTGGCGAGGAATTCGCCGCAGGCGGCGCTCACGACACTCGCCCACCACAGGGTCTGATCCCAAAAAGCGGTGATCCAGAGGTAGTGATCGGATAGGATAGCCGGAGGACGTCCCAGAGGAGCAACACGGAGAGAGCCGGCGATGGAAGTGCGGGTCGAGTCGGAGGAACAGAGGGATCGGGACCCGCACGCGGGTAAGCGCCGTCGTCCGGACGGCCCCACGGCCCCCGCGCCCGCCGCCGTGGTGGACCAGACGGGACGCGAGTTCCTCGCACGCGAGGGCGAGTGGCTGGCACGCTTGGTCCACGATCCGACGAGCTTCGCCGCCATTGAGCGTGAAGTCCACGAGCACGCGCGGCGACTGGCCGATCTCTACGTCGCGGGCCTCCTGGCCCAGGCGAGTGAATCGCCGGAGGCCGCCCGTCACGTGGACCAGGTGATCGCCCCGGCTGAGGTCCCGCTCCGTCCGGTTGAAAAAAAAGCAACGGTCCGCCAGAGGGCTAGGATCCCTGCCCCTGCCCGTCTAATCTCTTGGCTGGTCTGCCCCATCGACGGATCTCAGCACCCAAGGGAGATCGGCGCGATGCCCTACGACTGGCCCGAGGAGACCGACTTCGCCTCGTGGGAGCTCGACGTCACCGATCGGAACTGCCCGAGTTGCGGACGGATGATGCACGTCTGCGACCACCGCTATCGCCGATTCCACACCCTTGAGGGGCCCGTCGAGCTGCTCTGCAGGCTCGACCACTGCCCCGATCCTCACTGCCCCGGACACAAGAAGACCAGGAGCCCCGAGACCGAGATCACCCTCGCCCTGCCCAAGTGGGCCATCGCCTGGGACGTCTTCTGCTGGATCGGCCACCGCCGCTGCTCGCGCCACATGGCCATCCCCACGATCCGATCCGAGCTCCTGGACGACTACGGGATCAAGCTCTCCGAGGACGCCATCGACCGGTACATCCGGCGATACCAGGTCATGCTCGCGGCGCGGCAGCAGGACCCCGAGTCGCTCCGCCGCCACTACGCCGACACGGCGGAGCTGATCCTCTGCATCGACGGCCTCCAACCCGAGAAGGGGCACGAGACACTCTACGTCGTCCGGGAGCTGACCGGGAAGCGGGTCTGGTTCGCCGAGCCCTTGCTCTCGGCCACAGCGCCCGAGGTCCGCCGCCTGATCGTCAAGGCCAAGGGATGGGCCGAGTCGTTGGGCAAGCCGGTGGCGCTTTGGCTCTCCGACCGTCAGGACGCGCTCGTCACGGGGATCGAGGCGGAGTTCCCCGAGGTGCCCCATCGCTACTGCGACAACCACTTCCTCCGCGACCTGGCCAAGCCCGTCACGGAGGCTGACAGCCACGCCAAGGTCCGGATGCGGAAGAAGGTCCGCGGCCTGCGGGCGATCGAACAGGCCGTGCTGGCGCGGTCGAAGGCCGAGCCGAGCGACGACCGTACGCCGGGGGGGCCTCAAGCCACGGTCACGGCGGCCGCGGCGACGGCGGACCCGCCTCCGGCCGTGGTCGATCCCGCGGGCGCCGTGGTGCTCGACTATTGCGCGGCGGTGCGCGGGATCCTCAATGACGATCAAGGGGGGCCGCTCCATCCCCCGGGCTTGCGGATGGCCGAGGCGCTGGGTGAGGTCCACGCGTCGCTCCGACGGGACTTGGACGAGAAAAAGGGGGGGTCGCGGAGGAACAACTCGGCCGCCTGGCCGGATGCATCAAGACCGGCCTGGACGAAGTGAAGGAGCAGCAAGGGGTCATTCGGGAGTACGTGGCGGTGATCGCGGAGGTGGCCGCGACGCTCGAGCCCGGGACCGTGGATGTCACCGAGCGGCAGGAGCGGTTCGAGGCGCTGATCGATCGCTTCGAGGCGACCGAGGATCCGATCCGCCACGGCATGGCGACGGTGATGCTCAGCTTCCTGGCCGGGTTGTTCGTCGGGGAGGAGGACTACGAAGGGATCAAGGATAACCTCGACCTGGAGCGCTGGTTTCGCCTGCCGAAGGGCCACGAGCGTCGGATCCACGGCCGGAGGCACGCGGCGACCCGCCTGGTCCAGACGGGCGCGACGTTGGTGCCGGCCTTGGACGCCCACGCGGCGCATCCCGAGCCGTTCACGGTGACCGAGTTGATGCCGTACCTGGGTGCCCGGGAGCCGCCGTGCCAAACCCAGGCGTTGCACCGCCGCAGGATCATGAGGAAGGCCCGGTCGAAGAAGCTACGGCCGGCACTGCTCGCCGAGCTGGAGCGGCGCTACCGGGAATTGCCGTCATCTTAGCTCTGTTGCGGATCGTTGAAAACGAGTAGTTTACGGTTGTCAGAGACTCGAAAGTCCCTTGCTTTTATAGTGTCTCAGGTAATTAATGTCAGCTTGGCGTGCAGTTTGCGGCGACCTCTTGCATGAGAACAGAAGGTACATCCGCTGAACTGCAGCGCCGACGGCAGCTCGCTGTCCGGCGCATTGCCGAGGGGTACTCGCCCACGGAAATTGCTGATTTCCTCGACGTCGCTCCCCGCAGCGTCTGGCGCTGGCTGGCCGCCTTCCGTCGCCATGGTGACGAGGGCCTGGCGGCCTGGCCCGGGCGCGGCCCCGGTCGTCCGCCCAAACTCACCAGCACCCAGGAGAAGATCGTGCTCCGCTGGTTGTCCGATTCGCCCACCGAGTATGGCTTCACCACCGAGTTGTGGTCCGCTCCGCGCCTGGCCCAACTCATCGAGCAAGAGTTCGGCGCCCACTTCCACGCCCACTACCTGAGCACTTGGCTGCGGCAGCGGGGCTACACGCCCCAAAAGCCCCGCCGTGTGCCCCGCGAACAGGACGACGAGGCCATTGCCCAGTGGCTGGAACAGGACTGGCCGCGCATCAAACACAAAGCCCGCCGTCGCGACGCGTGCCTGCTGCTGATGGACGAAAGCGGGCTGCTGATGGCCCCGTTGCTGCGACGCCGTTGGGCGCCGCGGGGCCACCCGTCGGAGTCGAAGTACAAGGCTGGGCGCCGGGAGAAGGTGTCGGTCGCGGCGGCGTTGTGGCTGCCGCCGTTGCGGGACCGCCTGCACCTGGCCTACCAGACGCTGATCAACGGCTACTTCAGCAACGTGGAGGTGGCCGAGTTCCTCGGCTGCGCTGTGCAAGGGTTGCCCGGTCCGGTGATCGCTATCTGGGATGGCGGGAGCATGCACAAGGGCGACCCGATCCGGGCGTTGGTGGAGGAGTCCCAGGGGCGCTTGGACATCGAGCCCTTGCCCGCGCATGCGCCGGAGTTGATGCCGGTGGAGTTCCTGTGGCGGTGGCTGAAGTACGGACGGCTGGGCAATTTCGCACCGCGGGATGCCCACCACTTGAACGAGGCGATGGTCCGTGAGCTGGACGCAATCAGGGACAACCAGGTATTGCTGTCGAGCTTCTTCCACCAGTCGGACCTCCCGTTGCCCCGTGCATTACTTACCTGAGACGCTATAAACCTTAAACAAGCGAGGTTTGAGCCCCGCGCTGCTTGAGCCGGTGCCCATCGGGACAATGCGGACGGTCATCGGGGAGGCGGGATGCCTCCGCATCGCGGCTGGCTCGGCAGTTTCATCGGCACCTCCACTTCTGCCCCTCGGCTCACGATGCCCCTGGTGACCGGGACTTCCAGATCCCGGCTTCGATTCTTCGTCGCCTCAGCACCGCAGCGCGTACACCACCCGCAGGAACACGCCCTGCCACTCGTTCCACGACAACAGCCGGGAGATCAGCCGACGTCCGCCCTTGACGATCTGGCACGGCATCAGGATGATCGCGTTGACGAACCGCTTGAACTCCATCCGCAACAGCCGACGCTTCTGATCCCGGTGCGCCGTCTTGTGCCGCGGGTGCTCGGGGACCGAGAGCGCGAACCACGCCTTGAGGTTCCACGCCAACGCGGTCATGACCATGTACGCCCAGTTGCTCACCAGATTATCCACCGCCGCCCGCAGGGCGTGGGCACCGCCCTTGAGTTGCGCGATCAGATTCTCCTGGTCGCATCGGTCATTGGCCTTGAAGACCAACTCCCGGCGGGTGCCCTGGCGGTCGTTGGTCAGGTAGAACCGCCAGCGGATCTCATCGAACAGCCGGGCCTGGCCCTTCTCCACGGCGATCGTCTGGCGGACGATGATCAGGCGGTACGATTCCTGGCAGGCCGTCGGCCGGTAGCTGACCTCGGCCACGTCCTCGCGGAGCCGGGTCAACGTCTCGAAGCCACGTTCGCGGACGATCCGGTCCTTGACCCGCTCGGGTCGGGTCCGAGGCTTTCCCTGGGCTGGGGACTGCGGCGGCCGTTGCAGGGGGATCCAGTCGGTCGCCGGCAGGTCCTCGGCGATGGCCTTGAGATTCGGCATCGCATCGATGCCGAAGAGGAACAACACGCCCTCAGCGTCCCAGGCATCGAGTTGCGTCGTCTGGGTGAAGTCGGTGTCCCCCCGCAGGTAGATCCGACGGAAGCCGGCCTGGCGGCAGAGCAGGATCGTCAGGTCGAGCTGCTCGGCGGCCCCCTCATGCGAGGGGCGGTTGCCGGGGCGATTGACGAGGCTGAGCACCTCGCCGGTGTGGGCCAGGGAGATGATCAGCGGGTGGTAGCCCCAGGTGCCGTCGTAGGCGATGTCGATGCCCTGCTTACAACACGCGCCGGTGGCGACCAGGGTGCCGTCGACGTCGAGCACGGCCTCGTCGAAGAACTCGGGCGGTTGCTGGCGCCAGACCTTGAGTCGGGTTTGATCGAAGACGTCCTGGAGGGTCTCGACGTCCTCAGCGGTAAAGCGGCGGCAGAAGTCACCGGCGGTGGTGGGGTCGGGGATGCGGTCGGCGCCGAGGGCGTCGAGGAAAACGACGTCGTTG
>DASSML010000524.1:0-2032 GCA_035688895.1 Gemmatimonadales bacterium | reverse complement strand
TGATACAGTGGGGCCTCGCATCCAGCCGGAGAAGATTGATTACCAGGCGCTGTGGCAGTACTTCGAAACCCGCGGATCGGAACTGAAGGGAACGATGCTCCAGGTTGCCACGCTGCTCATTGGCTTCGCGACTGCGGTCCTCGGCTATGCGGTGGACAAGACTGTGGATTTCAAATGGGTGTGACTACCGGCTCACCCTTACCCAGTCTTCCTGAAGTTCCTGTAGAGCCGGTTGTCTTCCTGCTCCACATGGTAGACCCAAAACGCCTCCCACTCCCCGTTGAGGTACGTCGCTCGCAGATCCAACATGGCCTGTGCCCCGTCGGGGATCCAACGCATCCCCGCCCGTTCCAATCGGTCCTTGACCAGATGCCGACATGCCCCCTCAATCACCCCACTACCGATCGGATAGCCCGCCGCCAAGTACTCATCGTACCGCATTCGGCAGCGGTTCCGATCGAAGTAGCCGATCACCTCCCGGAACGTCTTGCGGCGTGACCCCCGGAGCTTCCGCTTCGTCAGGGTCTGACGCAGCCCACCGACGAGCGAGCCTACCTTCCCGTCCAACAGCATACGCAGGCGGTCCTCCACCCATCGCTCGGCTTGGGTCTTCTGCGTGCCCTCCTCGAACAGGCACCAGGCCACCTTCCACAACCGCTCCATGACGTGCAGCAGGTCCAGGATGCAGGTCACACCCTCGGGCAGGTACTCCCCCTGGCGGTCATGCAGCGCCCGCTCCCCGTCGCTGAGAAAGATCACCGACTTGGTCCCCTCGGGGTTGCGGCGGCACAACTCGTCGGCCAGCCAGAGGAACAACGATACCTTGCCCAGCAGCAGGTCTGCCCGCACCCGCTTGTGCTGCGGGCCGGGCCGCCGCCGGGCGGCCTTCTTCCGCTGCAACTCGTCGATCACCTCGTCGGTCGTCCGCACGAACGGCTCGATGGTGTAGACTGCCCCCACCGCCGCCATCCGCTTCGGGTTGGCCTTCTCACCCTTGCCCCGGCGGTGGTGTGGCGAGGGCCGGGCCGTGACCTCCGGTATCCCCGCCTCCTCCTCGGCGTCCGTCACGGCGGAGCGGACCAGCGGCACCCCCTTGCAGTCGGCCGTGACGACCACCAGCGGCCCCTCCCGGGCCGGTTCGGGACCTGGCAGGCTGTCCTGGAACGGTTCCACGTCGCTGGCTTGCTCCCGGTTCAGGTCCTCCGACGCCTTGACCGGGACCGACAGCCCCAGGATCGCCTGGAGTTTCTTGACCGCCTCGGCGTGGGCGTCGTCGATGACGAAGGCCCCCAGCCACTTCTGGAGCAGGTAGGAGTATTGCCGCCGGGGCAGATGGAGTCGGGCGTCCAGTGGTGCGGCTTCGAGCCGATCGTCTCCGTAACCGACCCGCTCGATGGCGACCTCGCCGAAGATCGACAGGTAAGGCCGGGACCTGGGTGCGTCGAGGCGTGGCACGACTCGGGTGGGCTCGGAGGGGGTCTCACCGGGGACGGTCAGCGTCGGCCCCACATCACCGTCCCCGGCCTGGGCCAGGAAGGCCCGGAGGAAGTCCCGCCCCATGACCAGCAGTTGGCGAAAGATGTCCTCTTCGACGTGATGGATCGGTTGCTGGGCGGCAGCGGCGGCGTGGAGCCGTTCCACCAACGCCCAGAAGCGGGTGAGGGCATGGTCGATCGCCGTGGAGCAGGCCCGTTGCTCGGGCGTGGAGGTATCGTGGGCCTTGACGACGAGTGCGGCAGCGTTGACCATCGGCTTGGCTCCTCCCTGGTGCGGGACGTTCCCGGACATCGTGATCAGCCCGGAATGTACCGCACGGGGAGGGCCTCAGAGAACGGCCACCAAACGCTCTCCCCATCCATAACCCGTGGGAGAGCAGTCACGTGGGGGATCGGTCGGATAGGGGCAGCCGGTAGTCACACCCAATAGATTACCAGGCGCTTGATGTGTCCAAGACTGGCCCGCATCTGTTGCCACCACCGCTGCAACGCATCGACCCAGGCGTCGCTCGTCTCCCGCGAGCTGAACAAGAGCA
>DASSML010000523.1:0-8229 GCA_035688895.1 Gemmatimonadales bacterium | reverse complement strand
CGGCCGGCGTCAGTCGAGCGGGACCGCTTGCCGCCAATCTCCCTCCTCGCGCCAGGCCGGCTGCTCGGTCTTCGCCAGCAGGTAGGGCCACAGCACCAGATAATCGATGTTGGTCCGCATGAAGCAGCGGTAGGCATCCTCCGGGGTGCAGACGATCGGCTCGCCCCGGACGTTGAACGAGGTGTTGACCAGCACCGGGCAGTCGGTGCGCCGCTCGAAGGCCTGGATCAGGTCGTAATACTCGGCGTTGTCCTGGCGGTCGACGGTCTGCACCCGGGCCGAGTAGTCGACGTGGGTGACCGCGGGAATCTCGGAGCGGCGCACCTTGAGCTTCTCGATGCCCCAGCGGCTCTCCTCCTCCTCGGTGGTCGCCAGGCGCCGCTCCCGCTTGATCGGCGCCACCAGAAGCATGTAGGGGCTGTCGGCGTCGAGCTCGAACCAGTCGGCCACCCGCTCCCGCAGCACGCTGGGCGCGAAAGGCCGGAATCCCTCCCGGAACTTGATCTTGATGTTCATCTGCGACTGCATCTGGGGATTGCGCGGGTCGCCCAGGATACTGCGGGAGCCCAGCGCGCGGGGCCCGAACTCCATGCGCCCGGAGAACCATCCCACCACGCATCCCTCGGCTAGGATGCCGGCGGTCCGCTCGATCAGCTCCTCCCGGTCGGCCCGATGGTACTTGGCCCCCACCGCGTCAAGGAAGCCCCTAATCTGCTCCGGCGTGAAGTCGGGGCCGAGGTACGCGCCCCGCATCGTGTCCCGCGGCCCGGCCGAGCGGGGGCCCTGGCAGTGGCGATGCCAGATCAGCTGCGCCACGCCCAGCGCGCCGCCCGCGTCGCCCGACGCCGGCTGGATCCAGAGCTGCTTGAACGGGCCCTCGCGGAGGATCCGACCGTTGCCCACGCAGTTGAGCGCCACGCCGCCGGCCAGGCAGAGCCGATCCAGCCCGGTCTGCTGGTGAGCGGTCCGGGCCATCCGCAGCATCGCCTCCTCACACACCTCCTGGACCGAACGGGCCAGGTCGAGGTCGCGCTGCACCAGGTTGGTCTCGGGGACCCGAGGCGGCGCGCCGAACAGCCGGTCGAATGCCCCGTTGGTCATGGTGAGACCACCGAGATAGTTGAAGTACTTCTGGTTCAGCACCAGCGAGCCGTCGTCCTTGAGATCGATGACCTCGTCCAGGATCTGCTGCACGTATTTGGGCTCACCGTAGGGCGCGAGACCCATCACCTTGTACTCCCCCGAGTTCACCTTGAAGCCGAGATAGTAGGTGAAGGCGGAGTAAAGCAGGCCCAGCGAGTCCGGCCAGTGCAGCTCGCTCTCGATCCGGATGTCGTTGCCATCTCCCACGCCGATCGAGGCGGTGGCCCACTCCCCTACCCCGTCCATGGTGAGGATGGCTGCCTTGGGAAACGGCGATGGAAAGAAGGCGCTCGCCGCGTGCGACTCGTGGTGCTCGGCGTAGAAGAGCTCTCCGGTGTAGCCCAGCTCTTCTCGGAGCTGCCGGTCCAGGTACAGCTTGTCCTTGACCCAGAGCGGTCCCGCCATCAGGAACGACTTGAATCCCGCCGGGGCGATCCCGAGATACGTCTCCAGGATGCGCTCGAACTTGAGGAGCGGCTTGTCGTAGAAACCCACGTACTTGAGGTCTCCGACCCCTATACCGCCCGCGCGGAGACAGTATGCCACAGCCTGTCGCGGGAACGCGGCATCCCCCTTCTTCCGGGTGAAGCGCTCCTCCTGCGCCGCGGCGACGATCTCGCCGTCGCGGAGCAGGCAGGCGGCACTGTCATGGTAGTAGGCCGAGATGCCAAGTATAGGCGTCGTCATGACCTATCCCCTGCGCCACAGGCGAGGGGCCAGAGAGTCTACCAGCGAGTGGTCACCGGGGTTCCGAACTTCGAGGGTGCCCTGGGATAGTCTCCAAGGCACCCCTCGCGGGATACTGGCAGCTTTCACACCGGAAGGCGAGACGGTCGAAGCGTCAGCCGCCGGACAGCGCCGCGGCCCGAACCTCAGCCGTTGTAGGCGTCCACCGATACATTGAGGTCCCGGTTCAGCTCGGCGTCACCGCTCAGTAGCGTCTGCCAGGTGATCTCGGGCCCCTTGCGACCGCCCTTGGGCACGATCTTTACGCCCTCGGGCGAGATCGTCACCGTGTAGAGCTTGCCCTCGACCTCCAGCTCCCGCTTGAGCGTCTTGTCCAGACGTGTGGCCATCGGGTACTCCTCCCTGTGCGTTGTCCGGGGCGGGCGCCCCGGGGCCTGTGTCCGCGAGCGCACCTGCCGGGGCGTCCGCGCGTTGCCGTAGGATGGGGCCATGACCCCCGTTCTTCCACCCCCCGGGGCCAAATCGGTCTGGTGACCTGGATCACCCCGCCCGGACAGGCTCGACCGCGTCGAGCGCCTCCAGCAGGGCTGCCGCGTCGGGGTAGCGCTGGTCCCGCTGCTTCTGCAGCAGCCGGGTAACCAGCTGCTGGAGCGCGGGTGAGACCTCCGGTCTGATGTCGATGAGCGGCAGGGGATCCAGTGCCTGGACCGCGTGGAAGAGCGCGGCGATGGTATCCTGCGCGAACGGTCTCCGGCCGGCCAGCATCTCGTAGAGCACCACCCCGAGCGCCCACAGATCGGTCCGGTGATCGACCTGCTTCTCCCCGGACGCCTGCTCCGGACTCATGTAGGCCAGGGTCCCCAGGACCATGCCGGTGCGCGTCAGGCTCGCATCCGCCATCTTGGCGATGCCGAAATCGAGAATCTTGACCTGTCCACTCCGCGTGACCGTGACGTTCGCCGGCTTGATGTCGCGGTGGACGATCCCGGCGGCGTGGGCGTGGCCCAGCCCCCTTGCCAGCTGCCGCGCGTAGTCGAGCGCCTCGGCCACCGGCAGAGGTCCTCGCCGGATGCGGCCCTGCAGCGTTCCGCCCTCGTAGTACGGCATCACCAGGAACAGCCGGCCATCGGGCGCCTGCTCGACCCCGTAGATAGTGCAGATGTTGATGTGGTCCAGCGAGGCTGCGGCCTTGGCCTCCTGGAGGAACCGCTGCCGGAGCTGCGGCTCGGCGCCCACCGTCGCGGGGAGAAACTTGAGGGCGACCGGCCGATTGAGCCGGCGGTCCAGCGCGCGGAAGACCACACCCATCCCGCCACTCCCGAGCTGTTCCTGAATCTCGTAGCTCCCGACCCTCTCACCCGGATCGTTGGCTTCCTGGTCCCGGCGGCGCATCACCCGCGAGACCAGGCCCGCGAGCGCGGAGGTCATGGCGCGATCATCCCCGTCCGCCAGCAGCGCCTCGACCTCGCGCCGCAAGGCGGGGTCCCCGGCTGACGCCTGCGCGAGGACGGCCGCGCGCTCCGCGGACGGGAGATCGGCCACCTCGTCGAACAGCCCTTCCACCTGGCGGCGCCGCTCGGGCGTGAGCGGAAGCCGAACGCTCGACCCCTCGCTCGGGACGCCGAGAAATTCGCGCACCGCGGTCAGGAATCGGGGCCAGGCCGGCTCCCCTTCCAGCAGCAGGTGATTGCGGCTGTCGAGGGGGACGAACCGCGCTCCCGGAATCGTCGTGGCGATGAGCCGACCCTCGGCGAAGGGCACCCGTAGATCGCCCTTGGCGTGCAGGACCAGGGTCGGTGCCCGGACCCGGGGCGCGATGCTACGAACGTCGATCCGGTGGAACACCTCGATCATTCGGGCCGCGTTCTCCGGAGTGGTGGAGATCCTTTGCAGCTCGTTGAACCAGTCGACCTGCTCCCGGTCGGCGTCGGGAATGAAGAGCGTCGTGAAGACCTGCCGGAACGCGGGATGATCCTGGCCCCAACCGGCCCGGACCATGTGGATCATGAGCTCGCGCTCCTCCATTTCCTTCGGGGTGAGTCCCTGGTGCAGCCGGCCTCGCAGGTAGCCGCCGTACAGAATGAGATGACTGACCCGCTCCGGGTGACGGACCGCGAAGGCGACGGCGACGGCCGCGCCCTGGCTGATGCCGAGGAGCGGGAATCGCTCGAGTTCGAGCGTATCCACGACCGCTTCGAGGTCCCGGACCCAGGCATCCACCGACATCTCGCCGGCCGACCAGTCGGACAACCCGCAGCCGCGCTCGTCGTAGCGGACCAGGGTGTGGTCGCGGCCGAGCTCGCGGAGCCAGTGCCGCCAGACCGGGCTGTTCCAGTCGAACTCGAGATGGTTGAGCCAATTGGCGGCTTTGACCAGGGGAGGGCCGCCGCCCACCGTCGCGAAAGCGATGCGCGCGCCGTCCGCGGAGGTGCAGAAGCGGATGGTCTGTTCCGGGAGACTCATGGGCCGGAGCCGCTGAAGAGGGTGCGAAGTTAGCCGGCGGCCCGGCCTTCTCTCAAGAGCGGGTGTCCGGGTGCGGACGAAACCCGCTCCCGAGCCCGGCCGTCGTGAGCAGGTGCTTCCCTCCCCGGCGCACCCCACTCACCCGCTGAGACTGCGCCACCGGCTCGGTGGCTATCGTGAGTTCGAGCCGCCCGGCGTGCTGGCGGCAGCGGTGGAATCGGTCTGGACTCATCTCACGCCGGCCGACGCCGGCCCGGAGGCGGGGCACCGCGTCCTGCCCGACCCCGCCTTGAGCCTGGCGTTCGCCTGTCGGCGAGAGACCGGGGGCCGTCCCCTGGACCCCCGCATGCTGCTGATCGGGCCCAAGAGCCGGCCCTTCCTGTTCCAGCCACCCCCGGGCTACCAGCTCGTCTCCCTCCGACTCAAGCTCGAATGGGCGGAGCCCTTGCTCGGCCTCACGCCGGCGGAGCACCTGGACAGCCAACCCGACCTCGCATCGGTACTGCCCGGTTTCACGGCGTCGGTGCTCCCGCGGCTCGAAGAGTCGTGGACGCCGGATCAGGCGCTCACGATCCTGTTGGGCGCGCTGCACCGGTGGGCCGGCGTCGAGCCACGCCATCGGCCCGGTGTCGAGGCAGTCGCACTCGATCTGTTGCGAGCCTCGGATGGCAAGACCCCGGTGGACACCGTGGCCGATCGGGTCGGCGCGTCGGCCCGTCATCTCCGGCGCACCGTGCGGCACCGCGCGGGGGTCTCGCTCAAGGGCTACGCCAGGACGCTGCGCTTCCTCGCGGCCGTCGGCGACGCCGATCGGGCGGTGGTCCCGCAGTGGGCCCGGATCGCGGCCGACGCCGGTTTCTGCGACCAGTCGCATCTGGTGCGCGAGTCTCGCGCGCTGTGCGGCATGGCCCCGGCGGCGGTGGACCGGGAGCGTCGCGCCGAGGCCGAAATGTCCAATCGAAGGCGCGCGTCGTGACGTAGCCTTCAGTCATGCGCACCCATCTCCTGCAATCGCTGCTGCTGGGCGGCCTTCTGGCCGCCCCCCTCTCGGCCCAGATTCGCGACGACGGCGCCCGCATGGAGCGGGTCGCCGACGGCGTCTACGTCATCATTCACGACAACGCGACCGATGAATGGCCGCACGGTAACACCGGCGTGATCGTGGGCCAGGATGCCGTGGCGGTCATCGACGCGACCTACCTCCCCTCCCGGGCCCGTGCCGACATCGCGCTCATCCGGCGAATCACGCCCAAGCCGGTTCGCTACCTCATCTATACCCATTGGCACTTCGATCACAACAACGGCGGCATCGCCTACCGCGAGGCATTCCCCGACGTCGCCATCGTGAGCCAGCGGGACAATGCCCGGTTCATCGAGCTGAACGGGATCTGGTGGTCGAAGATGTCGATCCAGCCCGACTCGAAGAAGCGGGCCGGGCTGGCGCAGATGGAGCAGGACGTGGCCCGGGGGGCGGATAGCAGCGGCCGCGCCCTCACCCCCGAGGAGCGCACGATGCATCAGGGCCACATTCGGCAGCGCCGCGCCGAGCTGGAGGAGCTCAAGACGCTCAAGGTCGTCACCCCGGACCTCCTCTTCGACGGCGTGCTCACGCTACCCCTGGGCCGACGCGTCCTCGAGCTGCGTGATCGGGGCAAGGCCAACAGTCCGCACGACGTGACCATCTGGCTTCCCCAGGATCGGGTGCTCTTCAGCGGTGACATTCTGGTGGAGGACCCGTATCCCTATACCGGCGCTTCCTGGCCGGTGCCCTGGGCCGGTGTCCTCCGCGATCTGGAGGCCATACCCATCGCGGTGCTGGTTCCCGGTCACGGGCCCGTCATGCGGGACCACCGGTACACCCAGCTGGTTCGGGAGATGATGGAGGCGGTGACCGCCCGGGTGGATTCCGCCGCCAGGCGCGGCTTCACGCTGGAGCAGGTCCAGGACTCGGTGACGCTGGAGGACCTTCGCACCCGCTTCCCGGTCGATGATCCCGAGGCGCACGCGGACGAGTGGCGGACCATCGTACGGGTGCTGGTCGAGCGCGCGTGGCGCGGAGTGCGGGGTCAGGGTTAGCGGAGGCGCTGCTCCAGCCCCGCCTTCACCCGGGGCCACTCGTCCGCCAGAATCGAAAAGAACACCGAGTCCCGGGGCGACCCGTCCTCGTTGATCATGTGCCGGCGCAGGATGCCTTCTTCGACCGCGCCCAGCTTCGTCATGGCTCCGCGGGACTGCTGGTTGAGCGCGCTGGTCTTGAGCTCGACCCGGACCAGGTCCCAGGTCTCGAACGCGTGCCGCAGCATCAGGTACTTCGCGTCGGCGTTGGCGCCGCTCCGCTGCCAGGGTCGCGCGAGCCAGGTCCAACCGATCTCCACCCGGCGGTGGGCCAGGGCGGCGTTGGCGAACCGGGTGCTGCCGATGACCTGCCCGGTGGCTCGCCAGACGGTGACGAACGGGAGTGCCGTGCCCTCCCGCTGCTCGGCCAGGGCCGCGTCGATGTAGCGACGCATGTCGTCCGGGGTCGCGATCTTGCTGACGGTCAGCCGCCAGAGCTCGGGATCGAGCCCCGCCGCGCAGAGGTCGTCGAGATGCTCCGGCCGCATGGGCTCGAGCCGCACCAGCCGGCCCTCCAGCGTGATTGGCTCCAGTCGCGCGATCGCCTCCACCACCGCTCCTCTCGATGTTCGGGCGTCAGCCACCGGGTCCCCCGGCGGTGAGGTCGAGGTCAACGATAGCAGGATCCGTTTTGGTTTCGGGCTAGCGTCGAAGCAGCCCGTACTCCGCGGCCGCCTGGATCATCGGCAGCCGCTCTGCGGTGGCGCCGAAGCCCCAGAGTTGCACGTACCCGGAGCCGGGGCGGTCGGGTCGATAGGCATAGACCCAGGCACTGGCCTTCCCTTCGCGGTCGAGTGCGAGGGGAGTTCCGACGACGGAGGGCTCCATCTGGTAGTAGCCGCGGACCGTGCGGTCGAGGCCCCAGCGGCGTCCGGCTTTGGTCGGACGCGACGGCCCCGCCTCGTAATCGAGCGTCGCCGCGGGCACGCCGAGCAGCTTCTCCATGCCCGGCGGGTCCTGACCCAGGAACCGGCCCGCCGAATCCCGGGCTACCGCGCCGAGGGGCACTCCGGTCTCGACGATCTTGCCGCCCGCGCGAAGGTAGCGCGTGAGCAGCACGGTGTCGGCGAGGACCGATACCGCCTCGACGGGCAGGACGTCGGTGGCCATCACCACGGCGCTGGGGACGCTGTCGGCGATTCGCTCGCGGAAGAAGCGGGTGAGACCGGCCGCGTCCAGCACCTCGTAGCCCTGCTGCCGGAAGTACTCTCCCGCCAGCGGTCCGCCCGCGGCACCCGGCTCCCCGCGCAGCGTGGGGTCGTAGAAGACCGCCAGGCGAGGCACGACGTGGCTCGTCTGCTCGATCGCCACCACCGTGCCTGCTTCCGTCCCGAGGTAGAGCTCCCGGTCGGCCGCGACCGGCGAGGAGACGGTGGCCTCGTCCAGCCGAAGCCGCCACCGGATCGTGCCTGATGCTGGGTCCACGGCCAGCAGGTCGCCCCAGGCGGCATCGTTCCGGAGGGTGGCGAGCATCAGGAGGTCGCCCACCCGAAGCGGCGAGGCGAGCACGTTCGCCCCGAGGTCCAGATGCCACAGCTCGCGCCCGCTGACCGGATCGAGCGCCTGGGCGAAGTGCCCGTCCGAGCTTCCCACGTAGACCCGCTGGTCGGCCACCGCGGGCGACCCGATCACCCAGGATCCCCCGTGCGAGACTCGCCAGCGCCGCGCTCCCGTCGCCTCGTCCAGCCCGTAGATGGCGCCGTCACGGGAGCCGACGAACACCATCCCGTCGGCGATCGCGGCCGAACTCTGCACCGAGCGCCGGTCGAAGCCGAACTTCTTCGAGTCCAGCGTGTCGCCCACGGTGCGATGCACCCAGCG
>DASSML010000522.1:0-2953 GCA_035688895.1 Gemmatimonadales bacterium | reverse complement strand
AGATAGATCCGGAACGAGGCCCCCGCTCCGAGGGCCGTCTCCACCTCCACGTGACCTCCGCCCTGCTTCACGATTCCGTACACCGTGGCGAGGCCGAGCCCGGTGCCGCGACCCGGCTCCTTGGTGGTGAAGAAGGGGTCGAAGATGTTGGGCAGGATCGCGGGATCGATACCGGTGCCGGTATCGCTCACGGTGAGGACGGCGTACCGACCGGGGGGCAGATCCTGCGAGGCACGCGGATCGGTCTCCGTCACCAGGTCGGATGCGGTCTCGATGGTGAGGCGGCCGCCCTCGGGCATCGCATCGCGGGCGTTCACCACCAGGTTGAGAATCACCTGCTCCAGCTGCCGCGGATCGGCCCGCACCGGCACGAGCTCCGGATCGAGTGCCGTCACCACGGCTACGTCCTCCCCGATCAGACGCGGCACCAGCCGCTCCAGGTCGACGATGGTCTGGTTCAGATCGATCGTGGCGGGCTCGATCACATGACGCCGGCTGAAGGTCAGAATCTGCCGGGTGAGCGCCGCGGCGCGCTCGGAGGCCTTGCGGATCTCCTCGAGGTCTTCGCGGTGCGGATCGTCGGGACCCAGGTCCAGCAGGACCAGGCTGGTGTAGCCTTGAATCGCGGTGAGCAGGTTGTTGAAGTCGTGCGCCACGCCTCCGGCGAAGCGGCCCAGCGCCTCCAGCTTCTGGGCCTGCCGGAGCTGGCCCTCCAGGCGCTCGCGCGAAGTAATGTCGCGCCCGGTCAGGATGATCTGCTCCGGCCCGGCCCATTCCTCGGGATGGTTGCCGATCGCCTCGAGGCTCCGCCACCCGCCGTCGGCGTGCCGGAAGCGGAAGGCGATGGGCTCGCCGAAGCCGGACCGACTGAGCACGGTCTCGAGCGAGGCGCGCACCGCGTCCACGTCGTCGGGGTGAACGAAGTCGGCCAGCGGCCGGCGGGCGACCTGCGCGGCGGTCCACCCCAGCACGCGAGGGAGGGAAGGCCCGGCGAACCCGATCCGGAACCCGGCATCGAGCGCGAGGATCACGTCCGATCCGTGCTCCAGCAGCATCCGGAACCACTCCTGCCGGGCGCGCAGAGTGCCCGTGACGGTCCGGAGCCGCGCCGCAGTCTGATCGATCGCGTCGCCGAGGACGCCGAGGTCGTCGGGGCCGGTCAGGCCGGTGGAGGTGGCGCCGTCCCCGACCGCGATCCGGCGGGTCGCGGCGATGAGCCGACTGGCCCGGACGGCCCGGGCGCGCTCCCGTACCAGCCAGGCCATGACGCAGCAGGCCAGGAACGCCAGGATGCCGTAGGTGTAGGTGCTTTCGTTCACGCCATCTAGGGAGCGGGGTCTTCCAAATCCGACCAGCGGACTCTAGTTTAACCGGAGCTTCTCACAAATCGGATGAAAATGCTTCTCATCGGCGCGGCTCTCGCCCTGGCCCTTTCCACCGCCGCACAAACCCCAGCGCCGCAACTGCCGACTGCCGGACAATCCGACGTGGCTTCGTCGGTGCGACGGGCCGCGGCCACGGCCCAGCTCGCCGCGCAGGAATACCGCGTCGGCGTGAGCAACGGACGGATCGTCGCGCAAGCCGAGGTGGACGAGGCCCGGCTCTTCCTCCAGGAGTCGCGCCGCGCCGCCGCAGCACTGCCGTCCCGGACCGGCCTCGCGCCGGCCGCAGCGGTCGATTCCCTGATCACGCTCGTCTCGACGGTCGCCCCTCCCGACTCGCTCGACGGCGCGGTTCGCGCCTTCGCCTCTGCGCTCGCCGGGCACTACGATGTCGTGCTCGATCAGCTGCCGGGCACGGCACCTTCGCTCGCTCGGGGCGCCCAAATCTATCGGGATAACTGCGCCGGGTGTCACGGGGACGCCGGCGCCGGCAACGGGCCGCTGGGAGCCAGACTCGATCCTCCGCCCGCCGATCTCACCCGCTGGGCCGACCTGAGCGCCCAGTCACCACTCGACTACTACCGCCGAGTCAGCATCGGCGTCGTCGGCACCGCGATGCCGGCCTTCGAGGCCAGGCTTCCCGCCGAGGATCGCTGGGCGGTGGCGCTGTACGCCTCCACGCTCCGCTTGCCCGCGGCCGTTGGAGACGTGCCCGATTCGCTGCGCTCGTTCGGGGTGAGCGGGCGGATGTCGGACGCGCAGATCCTGGCTGCTCTGGGCGCGCCGCACGACAGCTCGGCGCCGGCGCTCGCCCGCCTCGCCGCCGTGCGCACCGCCACCCTGGGGACCGACCTGGCCGCCGGTGTGGTGCTCGATCAGGTGCGCGCCCAGGTCGAGTCCGCCTATGCCCTCGCCCGAACCCGCGATCCGGCCGCCGGCCCCAAGGCGCTCGACGCCTACATGACCTTCGAGCAGGTCGAGCGGGAGGTCCGGGCCAAGAACCCGTCGCTCGCCGCCGACCTCGAGGCCGAATTTGCCGCGCTTCGGGCCCAGGCCGCGAGCCCCGAGCCGGCCGAGCTGGCTCGGGTGCGCGAGCGCCTGGCGGTCGGGCTGGAGAGCGTGGAGCGCACGCTGAGCGACACGGTCTCGCCGGCCAACCTCTTCGTGCAGTCATTCATCATCATGCTGCGCGAAGGCCTGGAGGCGATTCTGGTCGTGGGCGCGCTGATGACCTTCCTGGTCAAGATGGGCGCGTCGGACCGGCGGCGCGACATCAATCTCGGCGTCGGCGCGGCGGTGGTAGCCAGTCTCCTGACCGCAGTGGCGCTGGAGACGGTGATCCAGCTCTCGCCGGGCCACCGGGAGGCGCTCGAGGGCGCCACCATGGTGCTCGCGACCGTGGTGCTCTTCTACGTGAGCTACTGGCTGTTGAGCAAGATGGAAGTGGTGAAGTGGAACCAGTTCGTGAAGAGCAAGGTGAACGACGCGCTCAGCAGCGGGTCGGCGCTGGCGCTCGCGAGCGCGGCCTTCCTGGCGGTCTATCGCGAGGGCTTCGAGACGGTGCTCTTCTA
>DASSML010000521.1:0-3093 GCA_035688895.1 Gemmatimonadales bacterium | reverse complement strand
AGGGCGGAGGCATCGGCGAAGAGGCTGCGCGCCGCCTGGCCCTTGGCGGGATCGTCGAGGATCGCAGGGTAGTGGCCGGCGAGCTCCCAGGTCTGGAAGAAGGGCGTCCAGTCGATCCGCTCGACCAGCTCCGGCAGCGGGTAATCGTCGAAGCTGCGGACACCGGCGAAGCAGGGCACCGGCGGCGTCCGGCTCCAGTCGGGGACCAGCCGGTTGGCCCGCGCCGCCGCGATCGGCTGCCGCGACTCCGCGGCCCGGCGGCCGGCGCGATCCCGGCGGATCTCCTGGTACTCGGCGGCCACCCCCGCGGCGAACGCGTCGCGCAGTCCCGGGCTCAGCAGGCTTCCCGCTACCCCGACCGCGCGCGAGGCATCCAGCACATGGATGGTGGGCCCCCGATATTCCGGCGCGATCTTCACGGCGGTGTGCACCCGTGACGTCGTGGCTCCGCCGATCAGGAGCGGCACCCCCAGGCCGGAGCGCTCCAGCTCCGCGGCCACGAACCGCATTTCCTCCAGCGACGGCGTGATGAGCCCGCTCAGCCCGACCAGGTCCACGCCTTCGCGCCGGGCGGTCTCCAGGATGCGCGCCGCCGGTACCATCACGCCGAGATCGATGACCTCGTAGTTGTTACACTGGAGCACGACGCCGACGATGTTCTTGCCGATGTCGTGCACGTCGCCCTTGACCGTGGCGAGCAGCACCTTGCCGTTGGTCCGCGCCGCGGTGCCGCGCTCCCGCTCGGCCTCGAGGTACGGGATCAGATGGGCGACCGCCTTCTTCATCACCCGGGCGCTCTTCACCACCTGCGGCAGGAACATCTTCCCCGCGCCGAACAGATCGCCTACCACGTTCATCCCGTCCATCAGGGGGCCCTCGATCACCTCGATCGGATGGCCCGCCTGCTGCCGGGCCTCCTCGGTGTCCTCCACGATGTAGTCGGTGATGCCCTCGACCAGCGCGTGGCTGAGCCGCTTGGCCACGGGCTCGTCCCGCCACGCGAGGTCCGCCTCCCGGCCCGACGCCCGGGCCTTCACCGTATCGGCGATCTCCAACAGCCGATCGGTCGCGTCGGGCCGGCGGTTCAGGACCACGTCCTCTACCCGCTGGAGCAGGTCGGGCGGTATGTCGTCGTACACCGCGAGCTGTCCGGCGTTCACGATCCCCATGTCCATGCCCGCGGCCACGGCGTGGTACAGGAACACCGCGTGGATCGCTTCCCGCACCGCGTCGTTGCCGCGAAAGGCGAACGACACGTTGCTGACGCCGCCACTCACCATGGCGTGGGGCAGGGTGGCCTTGATCCGCCGGGCCGCCTCGATGTAGGCCACCGCGTAGCCGTTGTGCTCCTCGATTCCGGTGCCGATCGCGAAGATGTTGGGATCGAGGATGATGTCCTCCGGCGGGAAGCCGACCCGCTCGGTGAGAATCCGGTAGCAGCGGGCGCAGATCGCCACCTTGCGCTCGACCGTGTCGGCCTGCCCCTGCTCGTCGAAGGCCATCACCACCACCGCCGCGCCGTACCGGCGGACCAGCGTGGCCTGGCGGACGAACTCCTCTTCCCCCTCCTTCAGGCTGATCGAGTTCACCACGCCTTTGCCCTGGACGCACTTGAGCCCCGCCTCCAGGACCGACCAGCGGGACGAGTCGATCATCACTGGCACACGGCTGATGGCTGGCTCGGAGGCGGCCAGGCGAAGGAACGTGGTCATGGCGCGCTCGGAGTCGAGCATCCCCTCGTCCATGTTCACGTCGATCACCTGGGCCCCGTTCTCCACCTGCTGCCGTGCCACCTCCAGCGCGGCCTCGTAGTCCCCCGCCAGGACCAGCCGGGCGAACTGGCGGGAGCCGGTCACGTTGGTGCGCTCCCCCACGTTCACGAACAGCGAGTCGGGGCCGATGGTGAGCGGCTCGAGTCCGCTCAGCCGGGTGCGCGCCGGCACCGTCGGGGGCCGCCGGGGCGGGAGGTCCCGCACCGCCTCGGCGATGGCCCGGATGTGGGTCGGAGTGGTGCCGCAGCAGCCGCCGACCAGATTCACCAGACCCTGCTCGGCGAATTCCCGGAGCACCCCGGACATCAGCTCCGCGCTCTCGTCGTACTCGCCGAATTCATTGGGGAGGCCGGCATTGGGGTAGGCGCTGACGTACACGGGCGCGGCCCGGGAGAGGTCCTGGATGTACTGGCGCAGCTGCCGCGCCCCCAGCGCGCAGTTGAGTCCCACGCTGAGGGGCCGCGCGTGGGCCACCGAGTGCCAGAACGCCTCGGTCGTCTGTCCCGACAGGGTCCGTCCGCTCGCGTCGGTGATGGTCCCCGAGATCAGGACCGGCACCCGCTCGCCCCGGCGCTCGAACAGGGTCTCGATCGCGAAGATCGCGGCCTTGGCGTTGAGGGTGTCGAAGATGGTCTCGATCAGCAGCAGGTCGGCCCCGCCGTCGAGCAGTCCGCGCGCCGCCTCGCCGTAGGTCTCCACCAGGGCCTCGTACGAGATGTTCCGCCAGGCCGGATCGTTCACGTCGGGCGAGATAGAGGCGGTGCGGTTGGTCGGCCCCAGCGCGCCGGCCACGAACCGCGGCGTCTCCGGATCCCGCCGCTCGAACTCGTCGGCGGCCTCCCGCGCCAGGGTCGCCGCCGCGCGGTTCAGCTCGTAGACCAGGTCCTCCATCCCGTAGTCCGCCTGCGACGGGTGGTTCGAGGTGAAGGAGTTGGTCTCGATGATGTCCGCCCCGGCCTCCAGGTAGGCCCCGTGGATCTCTCGGATGACCTGCGGTTGGGTGAGGCAGAGGAGGTCGCTGTTGCCCTTGAGGTCCCGGGACCAGTCCCGGAACCGCTCGCCCCGGTACTCCCGCTCCCCCAGGCCATAGCCCTGGATCATCGTCCCCATGGCGCCGTCGAGTACCAGGATGCGGCGCGCTAGTAGCGGCTCGAGCAGCGCGAGTCGCTCGGTGCGGGTCCGGATCAGGTCGAGGGTAGGGAATGCGGTCGCCAGGGGAGCCTCCAACTCAAATCCCCGAGGCCAAAACGCCACGGGGACATGCGTTTTAGCGGTTTGTTTAACGTGGCCGCAAGCAGCGCAAATCGCCACGGATTCGATT
>DASSML010000520.1:0-3452 GCA_035688895.1 Gemmatimonadales bacterium | reverse complement strand
AGCAGCAAAGAAATCGTGATCATGGCCGGCCCGTTCGATCTGCCGAACATGCCCCCGATGGAAGACATGCAGATGATGGACTTCGGGATGGCCCACGACACCCCGATCCAGCAGTTCGACTGGCCGATCGATGCCTGGTTCCGTGGGTTCCACCTCCAGATGGTCGACGGCCAGGGCCGCTCGATTCCGCGCGACGTGCTGCACCACATGATCATGGTGAACTTCAGCCGTCGCATGCTTCTGTACGAGGCTCCCGAGCGGGTCATGGGGGCCGGGACCGAGACCGAAGACATCGTCGTCCCCAAGTCGATCGGCGTGCCGCTGAAGGCCGGCACGCGTCTCGGCATGTACGTGGCCTGGCACAACTCGACCGGGAAGGATCTGCACGGCGTCTACATGAAGCTCACGATGCTGTGGACGCCGAAGAACCAGAATCCGCCGCCGGTGAACGTAATGCCGATCTACATGGACGTGAACCTGACGGTGGGCGGGCACAACACCTTCGACGTCCCGCCGGGCCGGTCGGAAAAGGCCCACGAGTTCACCATGCCCATCAGCGGACGGCTGCTCGGTATCGGCGGCCATCTGCACAACTACGGGGTATCGGTCCGGCTGGAGGACGCGGAGAGCGGCAAGGTGCTCACCATGGTGAAGGCCACCCGCGATTCCGCGGGCAAGCTGCTCAAGGTGAGCCGGAAGCTGTTCGGGGTGACCGGCGACGGGCTCAAGCTCAAGGCCAATCACCGGTACCGGGTGGTGGGGGAGTACGACAACCCCACCAATATCACCGAGAAGCGGGGCGCGATGGCCCACATGTCCGGCATCTTCGCGCCCGACGACATGAGGAAGTGGCCCGCGATCGATCCCGCCAATCCCGACTACCAGCGCGATCTGGTGTCGTTGCAGGTACGTGGAAACGGTGAGGCGGTGACGGAAGGCCACGGTGGGCACGACATGGCCGGGGCCAACGACGTCCAGGGCATGCACGAGATGCACGATGGCCATGACGGCGAGCAGCCCTCGGCGCCGGCCGGACAGACCGACGGGGGCGACAGCAACCACTAGTTCCCGGGCAGGCCCCCCGCGTCATCGGGAATGATGCGGCGGGCTCCCACCCACCGCTGGTACCACCAGCGGCCGTAGGGATCCTCCCCGCTCAACACGCTCACCTGCACGCCGCGACTGGCGCTGTGGATGAAGCGCCCGTCGCCCAGATAGAGGCCCACGTGCGTCACCGGGCCGCCCCGATTGGAAAAGGTGAGCAGGTCACCCGGCGCCAGCGCCTCCACCTTCCGCTTCACTTCCCTTCCCTCGCCGGCCTGCTCGGCGCTGGTCCGTGCCAGGGTGATTCCGTGTTCGGCGTAGGCGTGTTGGATCAGCCCGGAACAGTCGAAGCCGCTGCCGTCTTCGCCGGTGCCGCCCCACTGATACGGGCGCCCCATCGCGTCGGTCGCGGTGGCGATCACCGCCTGCCGCAGGGCGCCCGCCGCCGTGTAGCCGCCGGCGGCCGGGGGCGGAGCGGGTTGATTGTGCGACGCCGGTGGGGCGGCCGTCGGCGCCGGCTTGGGATGCCCGCCGCCGCCGAAGCGAACCCGGATCCCTGCGGAGACCTCGAGCCCGTCCCTGGCGTCGAGCGACATCTCCCGCCACCGCGCTTCGGCGCCCACGGCGAGGGCGGAGGCGGGAAAGAGCTGATAGCCGGCACCGCCCGACCAGGAGCCCCAGAAGCTCGAAAAGCTGTGGTCGTGTGGAGAGCCGAGGCCGCCGGAGATACCGAGCACCAGGTACGGGCCGTTGCTCGCTCCCTGGAACGCAGTGAGATCGAGACCCAGCCCCGCGAACCCGCCCTCGCCCTCGGCCCGCGCCATATAGCTCCCGCTGTAGGCGACGGCGATCGGCCCCGCCAGCGGACGGCTGAATCCGAGCCGATACACGTCCCAGTCCACGTCGTCATAGAACCGGCCGACCCGACCCTCGATCCCCTGGGCGCTCGCCAGCACCGGGGCGAGCAGCGCGAGGAGCAGGGGTCCGGAGATCCGTCCGAACATCACTCTGCGTGTCGCTCTCGGATGGGGCGGCCGGTTCGGAGATCCACCAGGTAGGCGTCGCCCGGCTGGCATTGGTTGGAGAGGCGGGCCCGAAGGGTGGAATCGTTGACCAGCTCGGGAGGGGTTCCGGTGTACAGCAGCGGCACCTTGACCCTGGTGTCGCCCCGGCGGATCTCGATGGTGCGATCCACACAGGGGACGCCGTCGGGCGAGGTCGCCCGTCGGGCCAGGGTGAACCACACCTGAACCCCGCCGGGGGCCGTCAGCACCAGCGAATCGGCGGGCACGGAGTCGGCTACCGCCGGTGTCTTGGGTGGCGTACGGTCGCCGCCGCCGCATCCGACCACCACGGCCGCGGCCAGCGTCCATCGGGTTCTCATGAGTGGCGGACCACGTCGGAGGGTTCGCTCGGCTCCGCGGTCAGCAGATCGATCGTATCCGGGGTGCCGTCTTCGGTCACGGCGAG
The DNA here is from genome assembly GCA_035688895.1 of Gemmatimonadales bacterium. Classification (GTDB taxonomy): domain Bacteria; phylum Gemmatimonadota; class Gemmatimonadetes; order Gemmatimonadales; family GWC2-71-9; genus CAVVWJ01. Next base: position 938 of record DASSML010000520.1, on the reverse strand, counting down.
CACCTCGCGCACCTCGGGCGAGCGGCGCAGGTAGCCTAGCCAGGCGATCAGCGCCGCGAAGCCGGTGAGGGCGCCGCAGAGCGCGGTGACGGCGAGCCCGCGGAACGGGTCCTCGATCCGCATGGCGATCAGGGCGCCGGCCACCGCTCCGAAAAAAGAGGCTGCCCAGGCCAGAAATGGCGTGAGCAGCCAGCCGAAGATCCGGAAAAGCAGCCGCAGCCAGCGCATCGTCTCAGCCGCGCCGGGTCCCCAGCAACGAGAGCGCGGTGGCGAGGGCGAGTCCGGGGAGGAACGCAATCCCGAAGGTGGGGAGGGTCCACCGCGCGCCCGGGAACCCGATCAGAATCGCCACGATGGCGGCAAGCACCGCGAAGAGGACCGCGGTGCCGAACGCCGCCGGCACCGAGACGCGCCCGTTCCGCTGCAGCTGGTTGGCCAGGATCCAGGCGCCCATCCAGGGAAGGAACGTGCCGGTGATCCACCAGACCGGGTGATACCACCAGTTGGACCTGCCGATCTCGTACCACCGATTGGTGTAGGTCCCGATGTGCTGGAGCAGGGCCGTGTCGATCAGGAGGAAGACGAAGGTGGCGCCGAGGCCGATCCCCGCGGCGCCGGCGATGCCCTCGATGGTGCGCGGCCGGGTCCACAGCCCCGGAAGCAGGGTGACCCCCGCGAGCCCGACCAGGAGGATCGGCACGAGCACGATGGTCTCGATCGGCGGGTCGAGCAGCCTCGACCCCAGCGAGAACAGGAGCACGATGACCGACTCGAACAGGCCGAGTTTGATCGCGCCTGCGACGACCGAGGGCACGTCGGTCACATCGTGGTCGCCGCGAGCTTCCGCCGCCGATTGCATGGCCGCTCCGAAGAAGGTAAGGAAGTGCCCGAAGTATACCGGGCGGCTACACCGGCGGCCAAGGGCGTCAGGCGCCGAA
>DASSML010000519.1:0-25996 GCA_035688895.1 Gemmatimonadales bacterium | reverse complement strand
GCTCTATCGATTGGTCCAGCGGCTCTCGGGCGACCCGGAGCTCGCGGCCGATGTGGCTCAGGATGCCTTCGTCCGGCTGTACCGGCGCGGGTCGCTGCCTGACGCGCCCGAGGCCTGGCTCGTGAGCGTGGCCCTGAATCTATTCCGCAACGCCAGCTCGACCCGGAGCCGCCGCCATCGGCTGCTGACCGCCGCGCGGGCGGAGGTAGTCCACTCCGACCCCTTGCCGCGACCGGACGAGTCGGTCGCCGCCGGCGATGCGCATCTTCGGGTTCGCGCGGCACTCGCGCAACTGCCCGCACGAGAGCAGCGCCTGTTGCTCCTCCAGGCCGAAGGATACAGCTACCGGGACATCGCGGCCGCGCTCGAGCTGAACCAGGCGAGCGTGGGCACCCTTCTGGCACGGGCGCGCCGGGCCTTCCTCGCGGCCCATGGGAGTCAGACCGATGCACCTTGACACCGAGCATCTGCAGCGGCTGCTGGACGGGGAGCTGGAACCGGGCGCCGGGGCGTCGGTCAGGCATCACCTCGAGAGCTGCGTGCCCTGCCGGGATCAGGTCGCGGTGGCCGAACGGGAAATCGCGGAGGTGAGCCGGCTGCTTGGCCTTCTCGATCACCCGGCGCCGCGCCTCGAGCCCGGTGACGTGATGCATGCGGGCAGCCGGGTCCTCGGATGGGGCCGGCGGGCTGCGATGGTCTTCCTGGGGCTGGGACTCGCGGGCGTGGCCTATGCTGCACCCGGGTCGCCGGTGCCCGCATGGCTGCGCTCCGTCGCGGCCAGGATCCGGCCGACGCCGACCGCCCTCGTTCCGGTTCCGGCCGCACCGACGCAAAGCACCGAGACCGGCGCCTCGGGGATCGCGGTGAGCCCGGGCGAGCGGCTCACGGTCATCCTGCCGTCGCCACCAGGAGGTGTCCTGGCCTACGTATCCCTCGCCGACAGCGCCGACCTCGCCGTCCGCGTGGTCTCGGGCAGGGCGTCGTTCAGCTCGGGGATCGAGCGGCTGGCCGTCGAGACGTCCGATTCGTCCGCCGTCTTCCAGATCCTGGTGCCGCGCACCGCCGCCAGGATCGAGATTCGCTCGGGGACATCCCGGCTCTTTCTCAAGCAGGGCCCACGCATCACTGCCTTGGTCAGCCCGGGTGCCGACGGGGTGTACGCTCTTCGCATTCCGCCTCGGTCTCCATAGTCCCGCCGCAGCCGTGCGGACTATGAGGTCACGGCGGCTACTCGCCCCGCAGTACCTCCATCGGTGAGACCCGGGTGGCGCGTTGGGCCGGCAGCCACGTCGCCAGCGCCGCGACCGCGACCAGCACCGCCGCCGCACCTACGAGCGTGACGGGATCGGTGGCGCTCACCTCGAACAGCTCCGACTGGAGCAGCCGGGTGAGCGCGAATGCCCCGGCCACCCCGAGGACGACACCGACGAGGGCCAGGCGGAGTCCGTCTCGCAGCACCAACCGCCGCACGCCCGAGGGCGTGCTTCCCAGCGCGAGGCGGATCGCGATCTCACCGGTGCGCTGCGCCACCAGATAGGCGATGACACCGTAGATGCCGAGCGCCGCGAGCAGGAGCGCCGGCACGGTGAAGACGCCCAGCAGCCCGGCAATGAGGCGGCGGTAGGCCAGCCCCTCGTCGAGGATCGCCTCGACGGTCTCCACTCCGCCGGGCAGCGTCGCCCCAATGAGCGGGAGATCGGGCTCGAGGCGGGCAAGGGTGCGGCTGATCTGCCGGACCGCCGCGTCGGGGTTGCCTCTCACCCGCACCAGCAGCGCCATCCGGGGCCACACCACGAGCGTGTAGGGCAGGTACACCTCCGGCCCCGGCTCGACCTCGACACCGTAGTGGCGCACGTCGCCTACGACACCGACGACCGTCGCGCGCACCGGCTCCCCGAAGTCCGGCCGCCCCTGGACCGACTTGCGTACGGTGATCCGCCGACCGATCGCACTGCCGTCCGGCCACCAGCGGCGGGCCATCGTGCGGTTCACCAGCACCGCGTCGCCGGGGTGGGTCATGTCGTCCGCGGTGAAACCACGACCCTGGAGGACCGGAATCCCGGCCGTCGCGAAATAACGCTCGTCCACCTCGCGGAAGAGCGCCTCCGGCGGATCGGTGCCGGCCGCCGTCCCGTCGCTCTCGACCGGCGTCGGAATGCCGGCACCGGTGAGCGGCACGTGGCTGGTGAGCGCCACGGCCTCGATCCCGGGCTCCGACGAGACCGCCGCGACGGCGGCGCGGTAGAGAGCGACGGCGCGAGCCGGATCGTCGTACCTGGGTGAGGGTGGCGCGAGGGGAGCAGCCACCAGGTGCGGGACATCGAAACCCGGGTCGACCCGCTGGAGCCGGAGCAGGCTCCGCACCAGGAGCCCGGAGCCGGCCAGGAGCACCAGCGCGATGGCGAACTCAGCGACCACGAGGCCCGCTCGCATCCGGCGCCGGACTGGGGCGGTACCTGCCCCGCGACCCTCGCGCAGGTCGGTGCCGAGGTCAGCGGTGGCGCGCCAGACCACGGGAAGGACACCGAGCAGGACCACGAGCAGTACCGCAACCGCTGCCGAGCCCAGTACCAGCCGCCAGTCCAACGAGATCTCCGCCGCCCTCGGAAGCACTTCCTGACCCGCGGTGCGGACCAGGGTCACGCACCAGTGGGCCCCCACCAGCCCCAGCGCCGCGCCCACCGCGCCGAGTATCGCGCTCTCGGTGGCGAGGAGCCGGAGGAGCGCGCCCCGCCCGGCGCCGAGCGCCGTGCGCACCGCCAGCTCCCGGCCCCGCACCGTCGCCCGCGCGAGCGAGAGGTTGGCGATGTTCACGCTCGCGATGAGGAGCACCAGCACCGCCGCCAGAGTGAGAAGCCGGAGCTGGGGACCGATCCCGCTGATCACCTCGTCTACCGCCGGGCTCACCCCCAGTCTCCGGAACTCGCCGGTCTCGGCCGGGTACGCCTCCGCCAGCCGGGCCGCGATCGGCGCCATCTCGCGCACGGCGCGCGCGCTGTCCACGCCCGGGCGGAGCCGACCGACCACCCGGCTGTCCACGTGCAGGGTCCGCTGGGCGAGTGCCGGATCCGCCGCGATCGCGTTGATCGGTGCGAACAGCTCGGCCCAAGGGGGATAGATGTAGTCCGCCGGCATCACGCCGACCACGATCGCCGTTCCTTCGCCCAGTCGGAGTGGCTGTCCAACGACCTTGGGATCCCCGGCGAAGCGCCGGAGCCAGAGCCGGTGGGACAGCACGACGACTCCCGAGCCGGCGGGAGTGAAGTCGTCGGGGAGCAGGATGCGGCCCAGGACCGCAGCCGACGGCAGCGTCCGGAAAAAGTCCGAGGTGACGTAGGCGGCGGTAAGCCGCTCGGCCCCGGCATCGCCCTTGAGCACGACGCCGAGGCCGCGGGCGAATGCCAGCGCCTCGAAGGTGCGGGGCGCGGCCGCCCGCAGGTCCTGGAACGTGGGATACGAGATCGGCCGGATGTTGCCGAGCGAGTCACTCGCGAACAGGCTCATCCCCCGGTCGGCCGGAGCGGACGGCAGCGGGGTGAGCAGGACCGACCGGAGCACGCTGGCGACCGACGCCGCGCCGCCGATGCCGAGGGCGAGCGTCAGGACGACGGCGGCCGCGTAGCCCGGGCTTCGCGTCAGCGAGCGGCCGGCCTGGTGCAGGCTTCCGGGCATCGGGATCCTCCTTCGTTCGTCTGGACAGACACGGCGGTGTTCCTCTACAAGGTTGGCCGCGCGGCCTCCCGTAATCCAGCGGGCGCTCGACCCTGGCGCCATCGCCTTGGCTCGGCCTACCTTCCCACCGGTGCGGCACCTTCTCGCCTACCTCGTATTCGTCGGCATTCCGTTCGCCGGACTGATGGGTGTGCTGCGGCTGGGTCAGGGAATTCGTGCACCCCAGGCGGTGCACGGCCGCTATGCCGTCACCCACCTCGAGTCCGCCGGGACCTGCCAGGCCTACCTGCTGAGCGGCGACTCCAGCCTGACGATGACACAGTCGGGTACACAGGTGACGGCCAGCCTGGGCCGGGCCGGCGCCGTCACGCTGCGGGGTCACGTGGAGGGCTCGACGCTTACCCTTGCCGGCGTGGTACCGGTGCTGCCGCCGCAGGCCGCCTGCCCGGCCGGCGATACGGTGCGCCTGGTGGGCCAGGCACGGCGGGCCCCCGACCACGGCCACCTCGACGGCACCCTGGCCTTCCTCCGGTGCGCCGACTGCTCCACGACCGAATTCCACGCCAAGCGGATGATCCCGACGCTGGCGCGTGGCCTCTGATGCCCGACACCCTGCTTCTCCTGGCCCAGATCGCCGGCATTCTGGTCGCGGCTCGGCTCGTCGGTCGGGCCGTCGCGCTGATCGGTCAGCCCCGGGTCGTCGGCGAGATGCTGGCCGGCATCATGCTCGGACCGTCGCTGCTCGGCTGGGTTGCGCCGGGACTGTCTCACAGCCTCTTCCCGCCGGGGAGCCTCGGCTTTCTCAGTGCGCTGAGCCAGATCGGCCTGGTCTTCTTCATGTTCCTGGTGGGCCTGGAGCTCGACCTCAAGCTGCTTCGGGGTCAGGGCAAGGCCGCCGTCGTCACCAGCCACGCGAGCATCATCGCGCCGTTCTGCCTTGGGGCGGTGCTCGCGCTGTTCCTGTATCCCCGCCTGTCCGACGACGGTGTGAGCTTCACCGCCTTCGCCCTGTTTGTGGGCGCGGCGATGAGTGTCACCGCCTTTCCGGTGCTGGCGCGGATGCTGACCGAGCGGGGCATGCTCCGCACCCGGCTCGGGTCGGTGACGATCGCCGCCGCCGCGGTGGACGACGTCACCGCCTGGTGCATCCTGGCGGTGGTGATCGTGGTGGCGCGGACGGCCGAAACGGCCATATCGCTCCCGGTGATGCTGGGCGGCACGCTGCTCTACGTCCTCGTGATGGTCACAGTGGTCCGCTGGGCGCTGCGTCGCCTGGAGAATGTCCTCGAGCGCCGCGGCGGACTCTCCCAGGACATCGTGGCCATCGTGGTGTTCCTGGTGCTCGCCTCCGCCTGGACCACCGAGCGCCTGGGGGTGCACGCGGTGTTCGGGGCGTTTCTCGCCGGGGTCGTCATGCCGCGCGACGAGCAGCTGGTCCGCCCCCTGCTCGACCGGTTCAACGACCTGATGGTGATCCTGTTCCTGCCCCTCTTCTTCGCCTTTACCGGCCTCCGTACCAGCATCGGTCTCATCAGCGGCGATCTGTGGCTCTACTGCGGGCTCATCATCGCGGTTGCCGTGCTCGGAAAACTCGGCGGTTCGGCCCTCGCGGCTCGCACGACCGGGATGTCCTGGCGGGACTCCTGGGCCGTCGGCACGCTGATGAACACCAGAGGCCTGATGGAGCTGGTGGTGCTCAACGTGGGCCTGGACGTCGGCGTCATCTCCCCGGCGCTCTTCGCCATGATGGTGCTGATGGCGCTTACGACCACGTTCATGACCTCCCCGGTACTGGCCCGGATCTACCCCACCCGCCTCCTCCGCACGCTTCACCACCCCGCAGAATCCGCGACGGATCGGCTCCCGGCCCGCCCCTGAGACGATCGGCGTTCGCGCTGCCGAATCGTGACCTCGCCGTCGTCCGGTGGCGATGACTCCCCCGGCAGATTGCGCCCATGGTTGAAACCTCCGAAGACCAGGCGCGGCGCTGGCTGGTGCGCCCAGTGAGTCCGGTAGTCGTGGTCTGTGCCTATTGCGAGCGCATGCGTGATGGGGACGGCGAGTGGCAGGTGACGGCCTCACGGGACCGGCACCGCCTCTCCCGCGGGACGGAGATCCTGGTCAGCCACGGGTGTTGTCCGGAATGCCTCGATCGGGAGCTCGCCCGCTGCCACCGAGCCGACCAGCCGGGATGATGTGACGCAATCGTGACAGGGACAGGGTATTTCTGCCCCCGGTCCTGGCGTCCCCGTCCCGATCCGGAGGTCTTCGTGCAGGCTCGTCCTGTCCTCGTTCTTCCCTTTGCCCTCGCGCTGGTGAGCGCCGGCTGCACCGGCCTCGTCGCCGGCCCCGAGGTCGCCGCCACTACGCCGGTCCCGGCCTCGCGCGACTCGGCCTACGTACGGGCGCGCCGAGGGCTCACGGCGGAGTCGTTTACCATGGACGTGGTGGACTCGACCCACGGCCGTCTCACCGGCACCCGCTATCCCAGCAGCAACGCCCAGATGGGCACCGGGCCGAGGTGTCGGGTCGTCCTCGCGATGGATGTGGGGGGCGGGCCGGACGCCGGGGAGGTCAGCACCACCAGCCGGTGGGTCGCGCCGGAACAGATGGCGGACAAGGCGCCCCAGGTGTGCGAGCAGGAGCGCCGCGATGTGCTCCAACGCCTGACCGAAACGCTGGTACCGCCCCCACCCGCCTCCTGAGCGATCGGCGGTCGCTCAGGCGCGGATGAGCGAGAGCACGATCTCGCTCAGGATCAGCAAGACGACGGCCACCTCGAGCGCCTCCCCCCGGGCGGCCTGCGATTCGGCGTTGAGCATGCCGTAGGTGTCCCGCAGGATGCCCAGCTTCCGGTCGATCCCCTGGCGCCAGGCGGCGGCGCGGAAGATCTCCATCGCCGACAGGTAGATCCGGGCGAGATACACGTCCTCGGTCACCTTGAAGGCGTTCTCCACCCTTTCGACGATGTCGGTCGTGTCGGCGACGAAGGTCTGGACGTCCGCGAGCAGGGGTCGGTAGCGCCGCCCCAGAAGCAGGGAGGGCGTCCGCCGCACCAGCGCCATCCGGTCGTAGACTCTGGGCACCTGATCATCCAGCAAGGCGTCGAAGAATCGAAGCTCCAGCAGCTGCGCGTTGGCGAACTCCAGCACGTACTCCACGTCGTCGTCGGCGGCATCCGGCTCGATCACCAGCGCCGCCTCCCAGCTGAGCACGACGAAATCGTCGATCGTGTAGCTGAACCGATGGGGTAGGAGATCCCGCAGCGCGGCGGGCGCGAGGGTCCGCGGCTCGTTGAGCAGCAGCCGGGCCAGCGCGTCGGATGACACCCCGGCCGGATCGACCCGCCCGCCTCCCACCTCCCGCAGACCTCGGGCGCGGAAGACGAAATATTCCTCGGTGACGGTCGCCACGGCCGGGCGGCTCACGGCCGGCCGGATGCGCTGAATCAGGTCCTCCAGCGCCCGGTCCAGAGTGGCGCGCAGCTCGGACGCGGCCTGCTGCCTGACCGCCTGCGCCACGAATTCCGCCCAGGACAGATCGCGCGCCGGGCTGCACTGCAGGCGCAGCGACACCACCCCGAAGTCGTACAGCGAGGCGGTGACTCCGCCCTCGAGCTCCACGCGCACGGGCGGCCGCGGCATGACGATGGCCGCCGCGTCGCCGCGGCGGGGCCGCGCGCGTCCGGCGCCCGCCGGCGCGAGCAGGGTCGCGGCGTGGGTGAGGTCGATCTCGTAGCCGACGTCGAACAGGCGATAGAGCACCGCCGACGCGCCGATCAGGATGGGGCCTTCCTCGCTCATCGTGCGACACTAGGCCCTGATGACGGCCGTGGCAAGCCGCCGAGCGCCCTGGTAGGGGATGAGTTACCATTCACCCGCCCCCACCCCGGACTTCGATCGCCCCGTGCCCGCGCCGATTCGCGTCTTTCATCTGTGCGACAAGTTCGGCATCCGGGGCGCCCGCACCCACGGCGTTTCGCGGCTCTTCAGCTGGTGGTTTCCCCGCTTCGATGCGGCGGAGTTCGAGCTCCGCCTGATCGGCATCCGTCCGCCGGACGAGGCATCGGCGCACCTCGAGCGACAGGGTCTGGCGCCCCTGAGCCTCGGCCGGCACCGCTTCAGCCCTCGAGTCCTCACCGACCTGCTCGCGATGGTGCGCCGGGATCGGCCCCACATCCTGCACGCCCACGGCTACGCCACCTCCGACTACGCCCGCATCGTGGGACTGCTCACCGGCACCCGCGTCATCGTGCACGAGCACGCCGCCTTTCCCACCATTCCCGGATACCAGCGGGTCGTCGATCGTTTGCTCTCCCGGGCCGCGGATGTCGGCATCGCCGTCTCGGCCTCGACCCGGGAGTTCATGGTCCGGCGGCGGGCCTTCCCCGCCAATCGGGTGCGTGTGGTCTTCAACGGTGCCCCGCTGGAGGAGTTCAAGCGGCCCACCCGCGACGCGAAACGGGCCCACCGGGAGCGGCTGGGGTTCGGCGGAGACGAGCTCGTGATCGGCACCGTCGGGCGCCTCGACCATCAAAAGGGGACGACCTACTTCCTCCAGGCCGCGGCTCACGTACACCGACTCCGTCCCCGAACCCGATTCGTGGTGGCGGGTGACGGCCACCTGCTGGAGGAGCACCGGGCCGAGGCGGAGGCCCTGGGTATCGCGGGGCACACCACCTTCACCGGCTTCTGCGAAGACGTGCCCGCGCTCCAGTCCGCGCTCGACCTGCAGGTCTTTCCCTCGCTCTGGGAGGGAACCCCGCTCACCGTCTTCGAAGCCATGGCCATGGGCCTGCCGATCGTCTCCACCGCGGTGGACGGGCTGGCCGAGGTCCTTCGCCACCGGGAGAACGCGCTGCTGGCGCCCGCGCGGGACCCCGAGGCGCTCGCGGCGGGCATGCTGGAGCTGGTGGACGATGCCGCTCTCGCGGCCCGGCTCGGCGCGCGGGCCGAGCAGGACAGCCGCCGCTTCGACGTCTGCGCCACTGTGCGGGAGCTGGAGGCGATCTATCGGGAGCTGGTGGGCGCGCGCCCGTGACCGCCCCCGCGCCCCAACGGGTGCTGTACGTGGGAAGCTGGAGCCGAAGCGGCAGCACGCTCCTCGATCTGATGCTGGGCCGGATACCCGCATTCGTCTCGGCGGGCGAGGTCCGTTTTCTCTGGGACCGTGGGCTGATCGAGGGACAGCTCTGCGGATGCGGAGTGCCGGTCCCGCGCTGTCCGTTCTGGGGGGCGGTGCTGAACCAGGCCTTCGGCCCCGGCGCCGGCCCGGACCCGGCCGACATGGTCGCCCTCCGCGACCGGGTGGATGGGCTCGGCCGACTCCCCCTCACGGCGGCCCCATGGCGCCCTGCCGGGCTGGGGCGCGATCTGCGAGCCTTTCAGGCGGTGCTCGCCCGGCTGTATCGCGCGATCGCCGCCGTGGCCGGCGCGGCCGTGGTGGTGGACTCGTCCAAGTACGCGGCGTACGGCCGCCTGGTTGCTGGAGCGCCGGGACTCGATCTGCGCCTGGTCCATCTCGTGCGTGACAGCCGGGCCGTGGCGTACAGCTGGACCCGGACCAAGCGCCTGCGCGAGGTGGCGGACGAGGAGCGCTACATGCCGGTCCTGCCCGCCTGGCGGAGCGCCGCGTTCTGGAATCTGGAGAACGTCGCGCTCGAGCTGGTTCGTCCCGCGGCCACCCGCTCGGCGGTGCTGCGGTACGACGAGCTGACCGCCCAGCCCGCCGAGGCGCTGCGCCTGACGCTAGGTCGCCTGGACCTCTCCGGCGACACCGGTGGGCTGGCCGCGGGGCGCCTTTCGGTGCAGCCGAACCACACGGTCGCGGGCAACCCGCTGCGGCTGGGCCGGGACGAGATCTCGATCCGGGCCGATGTCGAATGGAAGGATCGGCTCTCGCGCGGTGACCGGCGCACCGTCACCGCGCTCACCTGGCCCCTGCTCCTGCGCTATGGCTTTCCGATCCGGTCCGGGTCATGATTGACGGTCGCCCGGCCCGAACGACCTCATCTCCCGAGACGGCATGACCATCGACCCACTTCTCAGTCTGGCCTCGTTCGGCATCGGCATCGTGGTCGGCCTCACCGGCATGGGCGGGGGCGCTCTCATGACGCCCGTGCTGGTGCTCTTCTTCAGCGTTCCGCCGCTCACCGCGGTGTCGTCCGACCTGGTGGCGAGCGCCGTGATGAAGCCGGTCGGGTCGTTCGTTCATCTCCGCCGGGGCACGGTCCACCTCGGACTGGTCAGGTGGCTGTGCATCGGCTCGATCCCCGGCGCGTTCAGCGGCGTGCTGATCGCGCGAGCGTTGGGACGCGGGGAGGACATCCAGCAGCTGGTGCGAACGGCGCTGGGCGTCGCCCTGCTCCTCGCCGCGTTCGGGCTCATCGCGAGAGCCTACATCCGGATGGTGGAGCATGCCCGTCGGCGGGACGGTCGGGCAGGGCCGCTCTCGCAGGAGCGTCCCGATGTCGTCCTCCGTCCCTGGCCGACGATCGTGGTGGGACTTCTGGGCGGTATCGTGGTCGGCCTCACCTCGGTGGGGTCGGGGTCACTCATCATCATCGCGCTGATGGTGCTGTACCCCGCGCTCACCGCGAGCCAGCTGGTGGGAACCGACCTGGTCCAGGCCGTCCCGCTGGTCGCATCCGCGGCGCTGGGACACATCCTGTTCGGCGATTTCAAGCTGGAGCTCACCACCGGTCTGCTGCTGGGCTGCATCCCCGGCGTCTGGGTGGGTGCGCATCTGTCGGCGCGGTTGCCGGGCGGGTTGGTGCGGCGGGCATTGGCGTTCGTTCTGCTGGCGTCGGCCCTCAAGCTGCTGAATCTGCCCAACACCGAGACCGGAATCGCCCTGCTCGCCACTCTGCTGCTGGCCCCGGTCCTCTGGATGCTGGTCCGGCGGCACTACGGGTATCCGGCGATCGCCCGTCGCAACTGGGCCAACCCGAAGAGCTAGCTCCGCTCCGCCAGAATCCGCTCGTACAGAGCGATGTGCTTCTCGGCCATCGCCGACTGGGTGAACCGCTCGACCACCCGCTTCCGGCCGGCATCGCCCATGGTGCGGCGGAGCCGGGGGTCGTGGGCCAGGCGCTCCAGCGCCGAGGCGAGCGCGCCTACGTCGCGGAGCGGCACCTCGAGCCCGGTCACCTCGGGGACGTTCACCTCGCGCACCGCGCTGGGCAGCGCCGTGGTGATCACCGGACGCCCCGCGGCCATCGCCTCCAGTACTACCAGACCGAACATCTCCTCGATGGTCACCGATGGCAGCACCAGGAAGTCGGCATCGGCCATGCGGCGGGGCAAGTCCTCGTCCGGATACTCGCCGTACCAGCGCACCCGATCATGCACCGCCAGCGCCTGAGCCAGGGTCCGGAGCCGCGGACCTTCGGGTCCAGCGCCCACCACGTCGAGCCGCAGCTCGGGTACTCGCTCCAGGGCCCGAAGCAAGACGTCGAGTCCTTTGTACGCCGCGAGCCGGCCGATGAAGATCGCGCGAGGCGCGCCGCCGGGCGGCGGCGGAGGCACGACCTCCCACCGGGTCTGGTCGATACCGAAGGGGATCACCTCCACCTTGGATTCGTGGCCCGCGAGCTCGGACGAGAGCGCCAGATGGGCCCGGCTCGGCACCACCACGGCGGCGGCACGCCAGAGCACCAGCCGGGTCGCGGGGCGGTAGATGCCGCGCCGGCTGTCGGCGTGCTGCGTCACCACGACAGGAGTGCGGCGCGCCCGGAGCAGGCAGGCGACGTCGGCCAGGGGGTGTGGGTGGTGGACGTGGATGATGTCGGCGCGCTTCCACGCCGCGGCGATGTAGCCTGGAGCGATCTCCTGGGTCCCGAGCGCGGCGAGGGAGAACGCCCGGGTGACCGAGGAGCGTTGCCGGACCGGTCGCCCGGCCCGGCCGACCGTTTCCACCGCCACAACCTCCACCTGGTGGCCCAGGGCCGCCGCGCCTTCGGCCAGCCCCTGGACCACCCGCTCCATGCCGCCCGAGCGCGGCCAGTAGTACTTCGCCAGATGGAGAATGCGCATGGATGCCGCCGAAGTTAACCGCGATGGAGGCCTTGGAGGCAGGGCCCGTCACCGCCAGATTACGGCGTCGACTGCCGCCATCACCCGCCGAGGATCTCTACCCTGACTCGCCTCCGTTGACGTGCGCGCCCTGATCGTCAGCCGGGTCTATGCCGACCCGGCCAGCCGGGGAAAGCTCAAGGCGCTCGCGGGACTCGGCATCTCCGTAGCAGCAGCCGTGCCGGAACGCTGGGCGCCTACCGGTGTGCGCGGCGAGCGCCAGACCAGCTTCGGCGAGGACGGCGGAGTGCGGACCGTCCCGGTCGGGGTGCGAGGTCCCACCGCACCGGGGGCGGACCCGGCCTGGAACAGCGGCGCGCTCCGGCGGCTCCTCAGCGAGTTTCGCCCCGATCTGCTGCAGGTCGAGGAAGAGCCCTGGACCCGGGCGGCCGCCACCGCCGGACTGCTGGCCCGCCGGATGCGAATCCCCTATTTCGTGCTCACCCGCGAAAGCCTGGCTCAGCCGCACGGCCTCATGGGGCGGCTCCGGCGCGCGCGGACCCTGGCCGGCGCCCGAGGGGTGGTCGCGGCCAACGGGCTCGCGGCACGGCTCGCGGTGCGGGACCACCCGGCGCTGCCCCAGCGCATCATTCCCCAGCTCGGCACGCCGCTCCCGCTGGCCGGCGACCGGGTCCGCCACAGCGGCCTTTCCATCGGGTTCCTGGGACGGCTGATTCCCGAGAAGGGACTCGACCTCCTCTTCCGCGCGTGCGTCAAGCTGGTCGGACGGTGGACCATCACCGTGGTCGGCACGGGCCCTGCACAGGAGGAGCTGGAGGGTCTGGCCGAGCGGCTCGGCATCGCGGGACGGGTCACCTGGCTGGGAGCCCTCCCCCGCGAACAGGTGGAGGAGATCTGGCCGCGTCTCGATTGCGTGGTCCTGCCCTCCCGCACCGCGCCGCGCTGGATCGAGGCGATGCCCCGCGCGGCCCTGGAAGCGATGGCCCACGGCGTCGCGGTGGTCTCCAGCGCCGCGGGAGTGCTGCCGGAGCTGGTCGAGGGGACGGGCATCGTCGTGCCGGAGGAAGACGTCGCGGCACTGACCGAGGCGCTCCAGCGGCTCCACGATGATCCCTCGGTGCACCAGCGACTCGGCGGGGCCGGCAGGCGTCTCATCATGGACCAGCACACCGACGCGGCGATCGCGGCCAGGACGGCGGCCTTCTGGCGCGAGAGTATTCCCGCAACCGGTTGACATCCGGTAACTTACGAGACAACTTCGGACCTCCATGTCCATCACGGCGATTTCCCGGTGGCTTCCCCGGCGGGCAGCCCTCCTGCTGGGTCTGCTTCTCGTCATGCCCGTCGTCTCCAGCCACGCGCAGGTGCCGGCGCCCTCTCGACCGGGGCAGGCTCTCCCGAGTCCGGACCAGGCCAAGCAGATGCTGCAGAACCAGCCCGGGCTGGTGGACCAGCTGCGGCAGCGGATCTCCCAGTCAGGCCTCACGCCGGACCAGGTGCGGAGCCGACTCCGGGCCCTGGGCTATCCAGAGGACCTGCTGGACCAGTACCTCTCGGGCGCCGACACCACCGCTGCCGCGAGGCCCAGTGCCGGGACCCTCGACGCAGTGCGGGCGCTCGGCATCCTGTCTCCGCAGGAGGCCGACAGCCTGGGATTGAGCGATAGTCTCTTCGCCCAGTCGGACTCGGTCCGGCACCTGCTCGACTCGCTGCGCCTGGTGCATCTGGATTCGCTCCGAGCCGACTCGCTGGCCGACTCCCTGGAGCGGATCCGGCCTACCGGACTCCGGATCTTCGGACTCACCACCTTTCGCAAGCTGACCAACCAGTTCGAGGTGCCCGACAACGGCCCGGTGGACGAGAACTATCGGCTCGGCCCGGGCGATGTGCTGGTGCTGATCCTGACCGGTGACGTGGAGCGGGCCGACATGCTCGAGGTCACCCGCGAAGGCTTCGTGGTGATCCCGACGGTAGGCTCGCTCTACGTCGCCAACCTCACGATGGGTCAGCTCGAGGACCAGCTCTACACCCGGCTGGGTCGGGTCTACTCCGGCATCCGCCGGACCCCCAACGCGCGCACCAAGTTCCAGGTTTCCATCTCCAGCCTTCGCAACATTCAGGTCTTCGTGGCCGGCGACGTCGTGCGCCCGGGGAGCTACCAGATCTCCGCCGCCGGCACCGTGCTCAACGCCTTGTACGCGGCGGGCGGCCCGACGACCAACGGCAGCTTCCGGCGGGTCGAGGTGCGCCGGGGCGGGAAGCTGGTCGATAGCGTGGACGTGTACGAATACCTGACCAAGGGCATGAACCCGACCGGCGCCCGGCTGCAGAGCGGCGACGTCGTGTTCGTCCCGGTGCACGGCGGGTTCGCCAAGTTGGTGGGCAAGGTCAACCGCCCGGCGATCTACGAGCTCCTGCCCGACGAGACCCTGCGCGACGCCGTGGGGTTTGCCGGCGGGTTCGACGCGACGGCGGTCCACGCGCGGATCACGATCAATCGGGTGGTGCCTCCGGCCTCGCGCGCACCGGGGCAGCCCACCCGGGTGGTCGTTGCGGTGGGCTCCGATCAGTTCGCCGACGGCATGGCCCCCACCCTGCCGATGGCGGCGGGTGACTCGGTGACGGTGTACGGCATCGAAGACCGCCTGCGCGGGTTCGTGACGGTCCGCGGCAACGTCTGGGTCGAGGGCCAGGTCGGGTTCACGGCGGGTATGAAGCTGAGTGACGCGATCCGCCTGGCCGGCGGGCCGAGGCCGGATCTTTATTTGGGTCGGATCCTGGTGACCCGGGTGGCGGAAGACTCGAGCATGACCCAGCTCCGATCGGCCTTCGCCGACTCGACCGGAGCTCTCACCGACGACGTGGTGCTGCAGGATCAGGACGAGATCAGGATCTGGTCGCGGTCGACCTTCCGGAGCGAGCGGTGGGTCGCGATCGTGGGGGCGGTGCGGAAGCCGGGACGGGTTCCCTTCCGCGAGGGCATGACTCTGCGTGACGCCGTACTGCTGGCCGACGGCGTGACACCGGATGCCTGGCTGCAGGAGGCGGAGATCGCGCGCCTCGACTCCAACCGGGCCTCCGGCAACCTCGCCACCGCCATACGGGTGCCGCTGGACTCGACCTATCTGTTCGGACGTACCCCCGGAGATCGGTACCCCGGCCCGCCCGGACTCCCCGCGCCGGCCTCCGGCGCGCCCGACGTGCCGCTGCAGCCCTACGACAACGTGATGATCATGCGGCAGACGGGGTGGGACCTGCAGCGGAGCGTGGCCATCACCGGGCAGGTCAAGTTTCCGGGGCGCTACTCGCTCAGGACCAGGACCGACCGGGTGACCGATCTGCTGGAGCGGGCCGGCGGCCTCACCGACCAGGCCTATGCCGACGGCGTGCAGTTCTACCGGCGCTATACCGCGGGACGGCCCACCGGCGGTGACCCGCTTTCACCGGTGGACAGCGGGGTGGCCATTCCGATCAATGGTGGACGGGATACCGTGACCCGGAGCGCGCCCGAGCGGATCGGGATCGATCTGCCCCGCGTGCTCAAGGACCCCAAGTTCCGCGACAACATGCTGCTCGTCGGCGGGGACTCGATCAACATCCCGGAGTTCGATCCGGTCGTGTTCGTGAACGGGTATGTCAACTCGCCGGGGCCGGTGGCCTACGAGCCGGGCAAGAACCTCGACTGGTACGTGGATCGGGCGGGCGGGTACGGCGTGACGGGGGACGATGACAACAGCTACGTCACCCAGCCCAACGGCGAGCGGGCCGGCGTCAAGCGCCGGATGATCGTCGCCGACCGGGTGCCGAAGCCGGCCGCCGGAGCCTCCGTCTACGTGCCCCGCAAGCTGGTTCAGCCGCCGAACAACCTGGGCGCGGTCCTCGGGACCGTGGCCCAGGTGCTCGGCATCCTGACGACGATTATCGTGGTAGCGACGAGATAGGCAGGTCGACTTCCGCTTCCACCTCGGGGGTGGGGACGCGGAAGTCGGGCACCAGGCGGCCCAGCAGATTGCGGAGCTGGTCGTCGGACCAGCCACGGCGGGCGCCGTCGACCAGCAGGTCCACCACCGTGCTGAGCCCGATCGGCAGCACCCCGTTCTTGGCGCGCAGCACCTTGGGATGCCCGGTCGGCAGCGCGCTCTCCGAATCGAAGAAGAGCTCCTCGTAGAGCTTCTCCCCCGGCCGGCTGCCGCTGAAGCGGATCTCGATGTCGGTGCCGACTTCGAGCCCGCTCAGCCGGATCAGGTCGCTGGCCAGGTCGAAGATCTTGACCGGCTCGCCCATGTCGAGCACGAACACCTCGCCGCCCTTGCCGATGGCCCCGGCCTGCAGCACCAGCTGCACCGCCTCGGGGATGGTCATGAAGTAGCGGCGCATCTCGGGGTGGGTCACGGTGACCGGCCCGCCGGCCTCGATCTGTCGCAGGAACGTCGGCACCACGCTGCCTCGGCTGCCCAGCACGTTGCCGAACCGCACCGCCACGAAGTTCCGCCCGTGGGTCTCGGCGATCTCCTGCACGATCTGCTCGGCCACCCGCTTGGTGGCGCCCATGACGTTGGTGGGACGGACCGCCTTGTCGGTCGAGATGAGCACCAGGTGCTCCACCCCGAACTCGGCCGACAGCTCGGCGATGTTCTTGGTGCCGAGGACGTTGTTGGTCACCGCCTCGGCCATGTTCTCTTCCATCAGCGGCACGTGCTTGTGCGCCGCGGCGTGGAAGACGGCGTAGGGGCGGTAGCGCTCGAAGATGAGCCGCATGCGCTCCCGGTCGCGCACGTCGCCGATGATGGGGACGCAGGTGACATTGGGATAGCGCTCGGTCAGCTCCGCCATGACGTCGAAGATTGAGTTCTCGCCGTGGCCCATCACCAGCACCTGGGCCGGCTCCAGCCGCGCCAGCTGCCGGCAGAGCTCGCTCCCGATGCTGCCGCCCGCGCCGGTTACCATGACCGTCTCGCCGGTGGCGAGGACCCGGACCTGCTCCAGATCGGTCTGGATCGGCTCCCGCCGGAGGAGATCCTGGATCTCCACCTGCCGCAGCGAGGCGACCGCGACCCGGCCGGAGATGATGTCGAAGATCCCCGGAACGGTGCGAGTCTTCACTCCGGCTTCCATGGCCGCACGAACGACCTCGCGGACGACCCCGCCGGGCGCCCGAGGCATCGCGATGATGACTTCCTCGACGTCGTAGCGGAGCACCAGGTCCTTGATCGCCGAGAGCGCGCCGTAGACCGGAAGGTCGCAGAGCCGGTGACCGTGCTTGCTCCGGTCGTCGTCCACGAAACCGATGGGGTTGAGACCGAGCTGCGGATGGCTGAGCAGCTCCTTGACGATGACCTCGCCCGCGGCGCCGGCGCCGACGATGAGCACCCGGCGCGCCGCCTCGAGCCGCCGCCACTGGCTCCGCCGGCCGAGGAGCCGGATGAAGAGGCGCGGCAGCGCCACCGCGCCCGCACTGAGGCAGCCGTCGATGAAGAGCACGCTCAGGGGGACCCGGAGAGGCGTCAGCGTGAGGCCGGGAAGGACCGCGGCACCGAGCAGGGTCGAGAGCGATGCCGAAATGGCAGTCGCCACCAGAATGTGCTCCAGCTCGGCAACCCCGGCGAAGCGCCAAAGCCGCCGGTACAGGCCGACGTAGAGAAGCACACCGAGCTTGAGGGGGAGGCTGAAGAGCAAATAGACAAGGGCGGTGTGTAGATTGGCACCGCCCCAGTCCAAGCCTTCGAAGCGTACCACGTACGCCGCCATCGTGGAGAGGCCGAGGAGCACGGCGTCCAGGATCAGGAGGTGGCGGTTTCTCAGGTGCCGCGGCACGTGGAGTTTCATTCTGGATTTAACAGATACTGTCACCCGGTTTATAGGTCAAGCTGTTGCCGTAGGGTAGCTTAGTCCCTCTTGACAGACCGACGAGCCGACCTGATTGTAACCGCCTAACGCCAAAGGTATCTTACACCTTGCATCATTCGTGCTCGCACGAACCTATGATGGAGGCGGCATAGACACCGGTTTGCTGGACTACGCCTGGGTCCTTTCGCGACACCGGCGTACCATTTTGGGGATCGCGGCGGTCGCGGCGGTCCTCACCCTGGTGATCTCCTTCCTGCTTCCGACCCGGTGGACCGCCGAGGCGGGGTTCATCCCGGAGTCGAGCACCTCGATCCAGCTCCCCACGGGCATTAACGCCCTGGCGGGCGAGCTGGGCTTCAGCTTGCCCGGTGGCGACCCAACATCATCCCCCGACTTCTACGCCGCTGTGACGGAGAGCCGCTCCCTGCTGGAGCAGACCCTGCTGACCCGGTTCCGGGTCCCGGGCGCCGCCGCCAGCGACAGCGCGGCGCTGATCGACATCCTGGACATCCAGGACGACAACCCCCGTAAGCGGATGGAGGAGGCGGTCCAGTGGATGACGGACCACTCCTCCGCCAAGGTGGACGCCAAGACTGGGGTGATCACCCTCCAGGCCGAGCTGCCGGACCCGGACCTGTCCGCTTCGGTGGTATCGCGTATGGTGGGTCTGCTCAACGAGTTCAACCAACGGACCCGGAACCTCCGGGCCCGGGAGCGCCGTCGGTTCACCGAGGGCCAGACGGCCGATGCTCAACGGGATCTGACCGCCGCCGAGGACGCGATGCGGGCCTTCCTGGTCCGGAATCGCTCGTTCGAGAACTCTCCCCAGCTGGTCTTCGAGAACCAGCGGCTCGATCGCCAGGTCCAGATCCGTCAGGACATCTACCAGACGCTCCGCCGGGAGTACGAGGTGGCGCGGATCGACGAGGTCAACAACACCCCGGTGCTGACGGTGGTGGACGCGCCCATCCCGCCTGCCAAGCCGTCGAGCCCTCGGCGTGTCAGGATGACGCTGGTGGCGCTGGTGCTGGGTCTGCTGGTGGGAGCGACGTACGCGTTCGTCCGGGAGTACGTGAGTCGGAGCCAGGAGCTCCAACCCGCGGCCTACGAGCGCCTGGCCCGGAGCTGGACCCGGAGGGGTGCGCCGGGCGCAGCCGCGAAGGTGGGGTCCTCCGCGCCCTAGGCCGGCTTGCTCAGGGCGCCGATCCCTCGATCGGAAGTCCGACCCCGCCCGCCGCAGAGTCCCGGATTCGGAGGGTGGTCAGGGTGCTCCCGACGCACTCGCCGAAGCTCAGCGGCTCTGCCTTCCCCTCCCGCACAGCCCGCACGAACGCCGCGAACTCCGCTCGATGCCCCTTGTCCTGTCCGCCGGGAGCGAACTTCCCTTCCCCGCCCGGACCCTGCCAAGTCGTCGTCTGGAAGTCATCGATCAGCGCGACGGTCCCGGCGCCCACGATCTCGATCCGCTCTTTCGGCACCTTGGGATGCCCGCCGCTCAGGTACTGCAGCACGGCGACCGAGCCGTCCGGATAGCGCAGCGTCGCCGCCACTCCGTCGGGACCCACGGTCTCCGCGAAGACGTGGACCGGTTGGGAGCCGACCAGGGCGGCCGACAGATCGGCGAAATGGCAGACCTCACCGAGTATCCGGCCCCCGCCCTCGACGGGGTCGTTCACCCAGCTTCCCGGGGGAAGCTGGCCGGCGTTGATCCGGTAGTGGATCGAGAGGGGATCGCGCCGACCGGCGAACAAGGTGCTCACCTTGCCGACGTGGGGTGAAAAGCGGCGGTTGAAGCCGACCATTGTCGCGGGCCGGCCCGCCGCTCGCCAGGCGGCCACGATCCGGTCGAGCTCCTCCTCGGTGAGACACAGGGGCTTCTCCACGAAGAGGCGCTTGCCGGCTTCCAGCGCTGCTATCGCCTGCTCCGCGTGCAGCCCGTGCCGGGTGGCGATCATCACCACGTCGACTTCGGGATCGGCAAGCAACTCCCGGTAGTCGGAGGTGCAGTACTCGAAGCCCGCCTGAGAGGCGGCCGACCGGGCGTTGAGCCCGTTGGCGGCTGCCACGCCGCGGAGCGTCACCTCCGGCAGCTCCTTGAGGGCCGGAATCATGACGGCGCGGGCGAATCCGCTCGCGCCTACGACGCCGATCCGTACCTTGTCGGTCGGCGCGGCGCCCGTCCGTGCGCTCCGGTCAGCGAGCTCGACCCGCGTGGTCCGGGCCACCGAGTCCGAGTATTCCAGCACGATGGCCAATGCCTTGGCGGCCGGGTCGGTGAGCACCTGATAGGCCCGCTCCGCCTCGGCGATGGGGAATCGGTGGCTCACCAGGGGCGCCAGATCGAGCCGGCCCTGCGCCAGCAGGTCGAGAACCGCCTCCAGATTGCGCTGCTCAGTCCACCGCACGTAGCCGATCGGGTAGTCGTGCCCATGCTCCTCGTACGACGGGTCGTACCGTCCGGGCCCATAGGACCGGCTGAACCGCACGTCCACTTCCTTCTCGTAGAACGGGCTGCGCGGAACGTCCGCCGGGACCGCGCCGACCACGACCACGACCGCGCGGTCGCGGGCCAGGCGGCCCGCCTGCCGGACCGGCTCGGCACTGTCGGTCGCGGCGGTAATGAGGACGGCATCGGCGCCGCGACCGCCGGTAGCCTGGCGCACGGCGTTCTCGTACTCGTCTCCGGCGCGGACCGCCACGTCCGCGCCCAGCCGGAGCGCCAGGGCGATCCGCTCCGGGTCCAGGTCGGCCGCGACGACCCGGCATCCGGCCGCCTTGGCGAGCTGAACGGTGAGGAGTCCGAGCAGCCCCAACCCAGTGACGGCCACCGTCTCCCCCAGCCGCAGCTCGCCCTGGCGGAAGCCTTGGAGGGCGATCGCCCCCAGGGTGGCGAAGGCCGCGTCGCCCAGGAGCACCTCACGCGGCCCCGCGGGGGGCACCCGGGCGCACAGCTGCTGTGGCACCCACACCAGCTCGGCGTGACTGGCGTAGCCCCCGCCGGCGCAGGCGACCCGGTCGCCGACGCGAAGGTCGCGCACGCCCTCCCCCACGGCCTCGACGATGCCCGCGGAGCTGTAGCCCATCGGCACGAGCGCATCGAGCCGCTCGTTGACGCTCCGGAGGGTGGCGGACCAGCCGTCCCGCCGCATCCGCTGAATCACCTGGCGCACCAGGTCCGGGCGATCCTTGGCCTTCGAGAGTATCGAGCGGCGGCTGCGCTCGACGTTGGTGCGCTCCGTTCCCGGGCTCAGCACGGAGCAGACCGTGCGTACGAGGACGCCGCCGGGCCGGAGCGCCGGCGCCGGGACCTCGGTGAGGCGGACGTCTCCACGGAGGTTCTGCACCACCTGCTTCATGCTCGATTCTCTCCCCTCGAACCCCGCCCTGCGGGGCGCCACGCGATCGTCGTTTCCAGCTCGAACGGCACCGTCCCCTCCCACGTCACCCGCAGTACCGGCGCCGGACGGCGCACACCGTAGCTCGGCGCGACCCAGCCGTCGAGCAGCTCGACCGGCTCGCCGGTGCCGATCCGGAGGCTGCCTTCCCCGAGTACCACGTCCACCGTGCTCGCATCCACCCGGCTAACGATGGCGTCCGGATTGAGATGGAGAAAGAGCTCCGCCCGATGACGCCCTCGGCCGAGGAGTCGATCCCGGATCAGCCATCGGCGGGAGTTTCGGTGGAAACGCACCTCGCGTCGGTGCACCACGGGCTCGGGCAGCCTCCCGTAGCCGTGATGCTCCGCCTCCCACCGATCCCCGTCGGGTCCGCTGCTCCATTCCAGCACCTCCGGCGCGGTGTGGTTCTCGGCCAGATGCCAGAGCCGGGCGAATTCCGCGATCTCCTGCCCGTCCACCACCACGGTGTTGTGCGCGGCGGTGCTGGCGAACATTCGGTGCGCCGCGGGATCGGAAGTATAGAGATAGGTGCCCGAATCCACGACGAAGACCCCGCCGGGGGCGTAGAGCTCGAAGCTCAGGATGTCGTTGTGCCCGTGCCCCGCATCGCCGTCGATCCCGATCTCGCCGCCGTCGAGAAAGGTGTGACTGTCGGCCCCGCGCATGACGTAATAGCCGCCTTGGGGAAAGGCGCGCGAGCGGGGAGGCTCGGCGCTCGGGGCCGGGAGCCGTGCGGCCTCGGGCCCCAGCAGCCAGAGCGGCTCGGGGTGCCAGGGCCCGGCGTCGCGGGCCAGGTCGGCCCGGCGGAGCAGCGCGGCGCCGACCGCCAGCGCATGGCGGTGATCGGTGAATCGATCCTCCGGCGCGAAGCGCAGCACCCGGCCGTCGTCGGCGTCACTCACCAGCGGCGTCGAGCCGTCGGGTCGGGTGTACGCGGCCGTGAACTCGAACATGCGGCCGAGGCGTTCCCGGAACGCAGGTGAGAAGGTGGCGCCCGCGGCCTCGCCTCGGATGAGCGCCAGATAGAAGCATTCCAGAACCAGCCGATGATAGCTGATCGACTTTTCGTAGCTCACGCCGTCGGGGTGCACCTGGCGGCGGATCTCCCGGTGGAGAATCCTGTGCCCGGCCTTGAGCCATCGACGACCCTGCGCGCTGTCGCCGAAGAACGCGCCCAGCAGCACCAACCCGGTGCCATTGGAGACGTAGTGATTCCCCAGCACTCGCTGGTACTCGAGGTTCCAGCGGATCATCTCGGCGTGGGTCCAGAGGCTCCCGAGCATCCGGAGCCAGAAGGCCTCGTCCAGGCTGGACGAGCCGTAGAACCAGCCGAACGCCATGATCCAGTTGGCGGCCCGGATCGCCAGCTCCATCGGGACGGCCCAGTTGACACCTCGACCGGGCGGGTTGCCGTCCAGCCAGCTCTCCACCAGAGACCGGAAGCGGCGGGCCCAGCGCTCGTCGCCGGTGAGCCAGTAGGCCTGCCCCAGCCAGGCGAGCGGATGAAACCGGCTCAGCTCCCAGGCAACCTTCACGTCCGAGGGCTCGCCCAGGTTGGCGTAGTCGATGCGCCAGGCGAGGTCGAGCGGCCATTCCCGACCGCTCTTGAAGTCCCGATTCCAATGGATCGTGGGTCCGAGTGGGACGGGCCCCGAGCCGAGGACGTCGAACTCCAGGCGGTCGGTGCGCTCCGCGGCCGCGAGTAGGGCAGCGACCCGCTCGGGATGGCGCCGCAGCTCGGTCGCGAATTCGGCCCGGCGCATCAGGGTGTGGGGCACCCGGCGGGCGTATCCCTCGGCGAAGCGCGCGAGGAAGTCGAGGCTGTCTCCGTCGGGGAAGTGCCGCCGAAGCTGGCTCGGCGTGGGATCCGCGACACCGTGGCGATGCCGGTAGCGCCACCAGGGCCGCTCCAGCAGACGGGGACGGATCGCCCCGATCAGGATTCCGGGCCGCGGCACGCTCAGCCGGCGAGCAGCCGGGCGTAGGCCTCGAGCAGGCGCTCGGCCTCCGCCTCCCAGTTGTACACCTGGAGGACGGCGCGCCGCCCATTCTCGCCCATGACGCGCCGGCGGGCGGGGTCGTCGGCCAGCCGGGTGAGCGCGGCGGCGATCGCGTCGGGATCGGTGGGATCGACGCAGATCCCGCAGTCGTGACCCTCGATCACCGTCCGCCACATGGGGAAGTCCGACGCCACCACCGGCAGGCCGCAGGCCATGTACTCGAACAGCTTGGTCGGCCCGGCGTTGACGTTGTTGGGCTCGGGCTGGAAGCAGACGATCCCCGCATCCGCGCGCACGAGCTGGGCCGGCAGGGTCTCGTACGGCACCCAGCCCCGGTAGTCGACCCGGGCGAACGCCGGATGCGCCCGCATCTCGCTCTCGAGCTCGGCGGGGCCGAACTTGCCGAAGATCACCAGGCGCGGCCGGCAGCGGTCGGGAACCCGGCCAAGGGCATCGAGCATCTGCACCGCGCCGCGGCCGAGGGTGAGGCCGCCGGAGTAGGCAATCAGGAACTCTCCGTCCCCGCGATCCACCCGCGCCACCTCGGGGAATGCCGCCCGGCTGGGGTAGTTCCGGATCAGCAGGGTGTGCGGATGGCCGGCGAAGCTGTCCATGATGTCGTCGCGCGCCAGCACGACGAGATCGAAGGCGCGGCTCGCGCCCTGCTCGACCAGGCGGCTGGTCGTGGCGAGCGGCCGGACTACGGCGGGGGCGAGATAGGTCTTGCCCAGAATGCTCTTGGGCACGTCCTCGTGCACGTCGTAGATCACCCGCTTGCCCAGCGCCTTGAGCGCGAGACCCACGGGAATCAGCTCGGGGTCGTGGAAGTGGTACACGTCCGCCTGAAGCTTCAACGCCGCGCGCAGGACCCGTGGCGGCGCGGCGAGCATCCGCCGGAGGCGGCTTCCGGCCGGCGGGAGCGCCCGGAGCTTGACCCCGTCCACCGTCTCGTCGCGCGTGTGGGGGATCACCAGGGTCACGTCGTACCCACCAGCCGCGAGGGCGCGGGCCTGCTTCTGGAAGATGCGGGTGTCGAACGGCGGGTGGACCGAGGAGAGTATCGCCACCCGGGGCGGCCGATGCGTCACCGCCGCGCCAGCCGGGGTCGCGCGGTGGCCACGCGGAAGAAGCCTTCGATGAGCCGCATCAGCTCCATCAGTGCGAGGATGATGAAGATGCCTCCGGAGAGCAGCGACTGGGTCATCGACTCCATGTTGAGCTTCCAGCCGCACCAGAGGAGATAGGCGTACCCCGCCAGGCTCACCACCGTCTTGGGGCGCCGGGTCACCACGATCTGGAGGCCCTCGAGGATGACCCCCGCCAGCACGCCGCCCACCAGGACGCCCACGATACCGAAGTCGGCGTGCAGATAGCCGATGAACGGCGCCGGCGCGAGGCCGGTGTCCACCCGCCACGGGAACATGTAGCGGAAGACGTAGTTGGCGATGTTGACCTCGGACTCGGCCCCGATCAGCCAGTTGATCCGGCCGATGGTGCGCCCGTGGAGGTAGGGCACCACGTCGGGGACGACCTCGAAGTAGTTGTACAGGATCTCGGCGGGGACGTAGAACAGTCGATGGAAGATCCCCTGGGCGATCACGTCGGCCCCGACGCCGAGCCCGCTCAGCGACTGCATAAGCACGAACACCGGGAACAGGAACACCAGGCAGAAGCCGAGCACTGCCGCCCGGAAGCTGATCTTGCCCCCGATGTGGAGATACCAGGCGAGGGCCGCGGCCAGCACGATCACCGCGACGGGCATCTTGGCAATGGTCATCGCGGCGTAGACGATCCCGATCCCGCCGGTCAGCAGGAAGAGGAGCAGCCAGCGTCGCTGGCGGCTCACCAGGTACCAGCCCAGCGAGACGCAGATCAGGAAGGGGTATCCCACCCGCCGCAGCACGTCGTACACGTAGACGAGGGGCGAGTCGAGCAGCTTGAACGACTCCTCCCGCAGCCCGACCAGCGCGGCCGCGGCGCCCGGGTTCCGGAGCAGGTAGAGCAGCGGAATTACCGGAGCCTCGATCACGTATCCCGCCGTGAGCGCGAGCGCCACGACCAGCACCAGGAGATAGGCCGCGCTCTGCTCGGGCGAGGGGGCGCGCTCGGTCACCGGCGCGTCGAAGAACTCCTTCACCTCACGCCGGCTGAACCCGGCCGAGGCGCGGGCGAGCAGCATCCCCACCGGAACCGTGATCAGGGTGCTCAGCACCGCGGTCATGAACGGCGCCACGTAGGGAGTGTGCTTGTCCGCCGCCACGAAGAAGCCGGGAATCACCGCGACGGTCACGTACGACACCAGCCAGATGCCGGGGATCGTCATTCGCTGGGGATGGAGGCCGGCGGCCTCGTGCACCATCCAGCCGGCGAGCAGAATCGCGACCGCCCCGGTGACGTGGAGAATCGAGGGCGCGAAGTCGGTGATGAGCACGAGCGCGGCGATCGCGGCGCCGGTGAGCAGGATGCCGAGCCACCTCACCGCGTACTCTCCCGCGGACGGAGCCGCTGCTCGATCTCACTCACCCAGCGCACCCGCAGGCGCCGAAGCACGACCAGGTAGGCCGCGAAGCCGACGCCTGCCGCGCCGAGGCCGATGCCCAGTGCCTCGCGAGAAGGGAACCGCGGTACGAGGAGGCGATGCAGCCCGAGCGCCGCGGCAGCCAGCAGCAGGTTGAGCCAGAGCGCGTGGCGAACCGCGAGGTGCTGTCCGACGGGCCGGAGCATCATCCACAAATGGCGGATCGTCAGCAGCCCGAGCACGATGAACCCCGCGGCGCCGGCAACGGCCAGTCCCGGCGCCCCGAAGCCGGCGCCCAGGGCCAGAGACAGCACCAGTGTCGTGGCACAGGCCGCGTACATGTTGTGGGTGTTGACCGCCTTTTCCTCCAGGCCGTCGATGGTGGTGCGCAGCATCGCGTGTCCGAGATACGGGACCACGCCCGCCATCAGAATCCGGATGAGGGGTACCGCCTCGCCGTAGGCTGGTCCCAGCCACACGGTGGCGATCTCGTCCGACCACACCAGGAGCTGCACCGTCCCGAACAGA
>DASSML010000518.1:0-15191 GCA_035688895.1 Gemmatimonadales bacterium | reverse complement strand
GTCCCGATATAG
Source organism: Gemmatimonadales bacterium (assembly GCA_035688895.1). Lineage (GTDB taxonomy): Bacteria > Gemmatimonadota > Gemmatimonadetes > Gemmatimonadales > GWC2-71-9 > CAVVWJ01. The sequence goes on along the minus strand of DASSML010000518.1, from coordinate 15,179 downwards.
ACGACCCGACGCGGTGCCGGCTCGAACACCCGCCCTCCGGCCCCGTTGATCGTCAACGAGCTGACGTACTCCCGGTCCCAGAGATTGTTGATGCCGATGAAGGGCGCCAGGCTCATGTCGCCCGAGACGCCGTTCCAACCGACCCGCAGGTTGGTCACGCCCGCGCCCCACGACTCTGCCACCAGCTCGGGCGTGTTGAGGTCGTCGGCCGCCATCGACGAGCTGAGTGTGTGGTCGGCGTCGGCGTAGAAGCCGTAGGGCAGGGTGCCGCGCAGTCCGAACCGCCAGTAGTGATCGGGCACGCCGGGCAGCCGGTTGCCGGCCAGAGAGTTGCCCGCGGCGTCCACGTAGTCCACGAACCGATAATGCGCGTAGGTGTAGGCCCCGTTCAGCTGCAGTCCGGCCACCGGCGTCACGGTGAGCCCGACCTCCGCGCCGTCGTTGTGGGTCTTGCCCGCGTTGACGAAGAACGCGCGGCCGCCCACCTCCTGCTGCTGGACGATCGCGTCGCTGATGCGGCCCAGGAACAGCGCCACCGAATACTCCACCCCTCGCGCCGGCTGGCCCCGGGCGCCGACCTCGTAGTTCACCGCCCGCTGCGGAGTGAGCTCGGTGTTGAAGCCACCGGCGGCGTTCGGCTGGTTCACCAGCTCGGTGGTGGTCGGGGTCTCGAACGAGGTGGAGAGGTTGACGTACGGCACGAACTGGTCGCCGAAGGTCCAGCTCGCCCCGATGTTGCCGCTGGGGGCGTCGTTGGTCTGCTCGCCGCTGTTGTCCACCCCGTCGCTCAGATGATGATCGGCCACGTCGAACCGGACCCAGTCGTAGCGGACCCCGGCGGTCAGCAGCAGCTCCTCCCTCGGCGACCACTGCATCTGCGCGAAGGGACCGAACTCTGTGATCGTCTCCCGCTGATCGATCAGCACGCTGTCGGTCGGGACGCCGGCGTCGGAGACGAAGTTTTGCCGATCGTCGCGCATGCGCTGGATGTCGGCGCCGGCGGTGAGTCGTGGCGCCGTGGGCGTGGCGCCCAGGTGGCGGGTGCCGCTAGCGCGGGCGCCGCCGACGGCGCGGTCGATCCGGACATAGGTCCCGGCCGTCGGGATGAACGGGCCCGGTGGCGGTGCGGCCAGGGGGTTCTCCAGGTCACGCAGCAGCCCGAAGACGTTCACTCCGTACTCGTTCCCCCCGTCGTCCACGTGGCGCAGCCCGAGCGCGAGCTGCTGCTGCTCGACGTCCTTGTCGGCTCCGCGCCGGATGTTGTTGGCGGCGGCGGAGTCGGGGTTGGCGATCAGCTCGGGCTTGGTGAGGGCGCCGGGGTTCTGAGCCTCGGGGTTGTCGGCGAGACCGAGGCGGATGGTCCCGATGGTGCTGCCGGAGAAGGTGTAGTCGAGGCCGGCATTGAGCTGGCGGGTCTCCGCGGCGCTGTTCTGTCGGAAGCCGTCGGCCTTGAACTGGCTGATCGACAGGGTGCCGCTCGCGTTGCCGCTCCGTGCCGAGCTCCAGCTCTGCCACTTGTAGAATCCGTCGCCTTCCCGTTTGCCGTCGCCGCCCTGCACCCGGACCCGCTGCGCAAAGGGCGCGGCCGCGGCGTCCTCGCTCTGGAGCGAGATCACTCCCCCGGAGGCGTTACCGTAGAGCGACGAGCTGGCGCCGCGCAGTACCTCGGCCCGACCCAGATTCGCGAAGTCCACGTTGGTGAGCTGGCTCTGGCCGTCGGGCAGGGTCTGGGGAATGCCGTCCAGCAGGATCTTCACACCCCGGACGCCGAAGTTGGAGCGGCTGCCGAACCCGCGGATCGAGATCCGCTGATCCAGGGAGAAGTTGTACCGATTGCTGACCACCACGCCTGGCAAGTTGTTGAACGCCTCGTCCAGACCGACCGTCAGCTGAGCCCGCCGCAGGTCGCCCTGGTCCAGCACGCTCACCGCGTTCGGGACGCGGGCGAGCGGCTCAGGGGATCGGGTCACCGAGACCTCGATCTCCGGCAGGCGGGTGACGGTGGTATCGCGGTGCGTGGTGTCGGGCGCCGCCGGTACCTGGGCCAGTGCGGCGGCGTTGGGCACCAGCAGGGCGATGAGCAGGACGAGCGATTTCGGCATGAAAGTCTCCTCGAGTTTCGCGAAAGCTAAACCTGCTTGAAACCCCCGCTTCGCCCCCCTACCTTCCACCCCCACATGACCTCAGCAACCAGAGCGGTACCGGACTTCAGCCAGCCGCCGTTCGCCGGTGCTCCCGATGCGCGGTGGGAGCCGCTGCCGGCCGACGGTGTCCTGCCCGAAGGCTTCTTCAGCACCTCGAACCTGCCGACCTACATCCGGGTGGACGGACGCTGGCTGGCGCCCACCCGGCCCCGGATGGACTGCGTGGTGGTGAAGCGCGGCGCGATCCTGGAAACGATCGAGCCGCGGCGCCTCCGCCAGGGCGACCTCGTGGCCATGGGCGAGGCGGAGGACGGCACCGAGGGCGTCGTGGTCCATGCCCAGGGATTCCTCGGCGGCGGCCACGGGGCCAACGAGTTCCGCTTCATGTCCACCGAGGTGAGCCGGGAGCGGCCAGTCAACTACGAGGAGCTGGCGGCGCGGGTGGGCGAGGAGAAGCGGCGGGGTGGCTACCTGGTGTGGGTCGTGGGCCCGGCGCTGGTCCATTCCCGGGCCCGGGCCGATTTCGAATGGTTCATTCGGAACGGGTACGTGCAGGCCGTGCTGGCGGGGAACGCGGTCGCCGTGCATGACATCGAGGCGGCGATCTTCGGTACCACGTTGGGGATGACCAACACCGGCCAGCCGACCGAGGGCGGTCACGGCCTCCACATGCGGGCCATCAACCGGGTGCGTGCCGCCGGATCGATCGAGCGGGCGGTGGAGCAGGGGATCATCAAGAGCGGCATCATGCACGCCCTGGTGGAGAGCAAGGTCCCCTTCGTGCTCGCCGGCTCGATCCGCGACGACGGTCCCCTGCCCGGTGTGTACAGCGACACCCTCGCGGCCCAGGACGCGATGCGGGAGCACACGGTCAAGGCCAGCGGCGCCATCTTCGTCGCCACCGCGCTCCACGCGATCGCGGTGGGCAACATGCTCCCGGCGTTCTATCTCTGCGACGGTGCGCCGGCGCCACTCATGACCATCTGTGTCGATCAGACCGAGTTCGTGGTGAACAAGCTGAAGGACCGCGGCACCCACCAGGCCTACGGCGTGGTGACCAACGCTCAGGATTTCATGCACGTCCTCCGTTTCTATACCGAGCGATGGGAGCAGGGGGCGCGCTGACGGCGCCGGGCGCCGGCTGGACCCGGCTGGCCCAGGCCGTGGCCGAGATGGTGCCGCCCGCCGAGGTCGACTCGGTGTGGGTGTTCAGTCCGCTGCGGCACGAAGGGCGGGAATGGGGCACCGCGGTTCTCTCCCGGATCGACGGCGACCGTCGGCGGATTTACACCGCCCGGTACATGCTCGCCATCAAGGGCAAGGAGCGGGGGAAGTTCGAGGCCGCGGTGCAGGAGGTCGGCAGCGGACCGGTCGAGGCGCTGAGCCAACTCCTGCAGGACGCCCAGAAGCGGATCGACGACGAGCACCCCCCGCATTCGGTGCCGCCCGAACACTGGTTCTCCGCCGATGCCCCGCCTCGCTAGGGGAGAGGGCGCGGCACTCCTCGACCGCTTCCGGCGGTACCTCCGCGATCATCATCAGCCGGTCACCCGCCAGCGCGATCTGGTCGCCCAGATCGTGCTGCTCGCCGACGACCATCTCTCCGTAGACGGGATTCAGCGCCGGCTGCGGGACCAGAACGAGTCGGTCGGCACCGCCACCGTGTACCGGACCTTGGAGAAGCTGGTCGAGAGCGGGCTGGTCCGGGCGCACGATTTCGGCGAAGGATTCAAGCGCTACGAACCGATGCCGGCGCAGACCGACCACGAGCACCTCATCTGCGAGCGCTGCGGCCGGGTGGTCGAATTCCAGAACGAACGGCTCGAGCGCATGCTGCCCGTCATCGCCGACGAGCACGGCTTCCAGCACGCGCGCCATCGGGTCGAGATCTACGGCGTCTGCCGGGAGTGCCGCCAGCGCGACCTGCCGGTCGGCCAGTCCGGAGCTGGAGCGGCAGGATGAACGAGCCCGCCACACTGGGCGTGGTCGTCGCCTTCGCCGCCGGGCTGCTGAGTTTCCTCTCGCCGTGCGTGCTGCCGCTGGTGCCGTCGTACATCGGGTTCCTCACCGGCATGACGCTTCCCGAAATGGGCGGCCGACGCCGAGTGGCCCTGCTCCACGCCCTCTGCTTCACCGCCGGATTCTCCCTGATCTTCATCCTGCTTGGCGCCAGCGCGACGGCGCTCGGCCGGGCGCTCAACTACTACCAGCTCTGGCTCCAGCGCGCGGGCGGCGTGCTGATCATCGCCTTCGGCCTGATCTGTCTGGGAGTGTTCAAGGTGGACGCGCTCACCCGGGAACGCCGGGTGCAGCTGGAGCACAAGCCGGTCGGGTACCTCGGGTCCGGGCTGGTCGGGATGGCATTCGGTGCGGGGTGGACCCCCTGCATCGGGCCCGTGCTCGGTGCGATCCTCGGCCTGGCCGCCACCAGCGTTGATCTGACCCGTGGGATGCTCCTGCTGGCGGTCTACTCGGCGGGGCTGGCGGTGCCCTTTCTCATCGCGGCGGTCGCGGTGGAATCGTTCCTGGACTGGTTCCAGCGGTTCCGCCGCTTTCTGCCGTGGGTGATGCGCGTGAGCGGAGCCCTGCTCGTGTTCGTCGGCTTCCTGCTGCTGACTGGGGAGTTCACCCGGTTGGCGGGGTGGCTGCAGGGGTTCACGCCGGACTTTCTGCGGGCGCAGATCTGAGGCTGGCGACTTCTACCGTTCCACGTACCGCACAGCGTAGTCCATCACGCAGATCTGCCCATAGTCCCGGTGCCGGCCGCACGCGACACCGGAAATCCCCCAGTCCGCCTCGAGCAGCGCGTCCCGGTGGCCTCGCCCGGGCACCCCGTCGTCGATCACCAGCTGGAGCACCACGTCCCGCGCCGGGTTCTCGCCATAGGCGATGTTCTCGGCCACGGCACCACCCCACTGGCCGTAGCGCTCCATCCGGCGGGCCGGGTCGCTCCCATCCGTTCCCTGGTGCTCCGTGCCACCGATTGGCCCCTGATCACGGACGTGATCACCCGCGGCCCGGGCGAGTCCGGCGGACCACTGGAGCGGCGGCGCGGGCTTGGCCGCTCGCAGTGCCGAGATGGCCTCCTCCACCGCCGGCGCCCCTTCCTCGGTTCGAAGAAAGGCTCGGCCCGGGCGCTCCAGGACGAACCCGTCGAACCGGGGGAGCATGGCCTCGAGGTACGGCGCATAGGATGGCGGATCGCGGCGGAGACGGTTGGTCTCCTCCGCGATCTCGCGCGCCAGGGCACTCCAATCGGGCTCCGCCGGTGCCGGAGCGGCGGCAGGGGCGAATCCCCCGGAGAGCAGGGCCAGCATCACCGCCGCGGCTTTTGCCGCGACCCTGATCCCACCCCGGCGCTCAGCGGCCACTCACCCCCTCCTCTTCCAGCTCCTCCTCCAGCTGCTGCCGGCGGAGCAGCTCCCAGTAGCGGCCGCCCCGTGCGATCAGGTCGGCGTGGGTGCCTTCCTCGACCACCTGTCCGTCGGCGAGCACCAGGATCCAGTCGGCGTCCCGCACGGCCGCGAGGCGGTGGGAGACGATGATGCTGGTCCGTCCTTCGAGCGCCCCGCGGAGAGCCGCCAGGATCCGAGCCTCGGTATGCGCGTCCACCGCGCTGAGCGCGTCGTCCAGCACGAAGACCGGAGGATCCTGTGCCAGGGCGCGCGCGATCGCGGCACGCTGCTTCTGGCCGCCCGAGAGATTGATGCCTCGCTCGCCCAGCATGGTATCGAAGCCATTGGGCAGGGCCGGCAACGCTTCGGCGAGCTGGGACACCTCGGCCACGCGCTCGAGCCGACCATCGTCGGGCGCGCCCAACAGCACGTTGTCCCGCAGCGACTCCCCGAAGAGGAAGGTCTCCTGCGGCACGAAACCCACCGCCTTCCGGAGGGTAGTGAGCGACAGCCGGCGGATATCCACCTCGTCAATACAGATTCTGCCCCGGTCGGGGTCGTAGGTCCGCACCAGGAGGTCCACCAGTGTGGACTTGCCCGAACCGGTCGCCCCCACGATGGCGAGGGACCGGCCCGGCTCGACTCGGAACGTCACGTCCTGCAGCGCCCAGCCCCGATCGGCCGCACCTGGATAGCGGAACCACACCCGCTCAAAGGCCACCGCTCGCCCGCGGCTCGGCGGCGGCAGGTCGATCGCCGCGGCCGGATCGGCGATCGCGGCGGGCTCCTGGAACAGCTGATTGATGCGGGCCATGGAGGCCGCACCGCGCTGGACCAGGTTCACTGCCCAGCCGAGCGCGATCATCGGCCACACCAGCATCGCGAGGTAGACGCCGAAGGCCACGAATTCGCCGACGGTCACGCTGCCCGAGATGACCAGACCGCCGCCCACGTAGAGGACCACCACCCCGCTCAGTCCGCCGAGCAGGGTCAGGAGGGGAAAGAAGAGCCCCTGCACCCGGGCCAGCTCCAGGTTCTTGCCCAGGTATACTTCACTCAGCTCGCGGAACTGGGCGATTTCGGCACGTTCCTGGCGGTAGGCCCGGACGACCCGGACGCCGGAGAGATTCTCGTGGGCCTGGGTGGTGAGGTCGCTGAACTGCGCCTGAATGGCCTGCGACCGTCGGTGGATCAGCTGGCCGAGGGACACCATCACCAGGGGCAACCCGAGCATCGGGATGAGCGCCAGGACCGTGAGCCGAGGGCTGATGGCCAGCATGAACGGTGCGATCAGCAGAGCCCGTAAAGTAGTATCTACCAGGTACATGAGGGCGGGCCCCGCCACCATCCGCACCGCGAGCAGGTCGTTGGTCGTGCGGGCCATCACATCGCCGGTCGGATAGCGGTCGTAGAATTCAGCCGCCATCCGCTGCAGATGAAGGTAGAGCTGGTCCCGAAGGTCGGTCTCGACTCGGCGGCTGCCGCTGTTGAGCAGCTCGCGCATGCCGTAGCGGGCGACGCCGCCCAGGACCGCGACCAACAGCAGGAGGCCGATGGCGATCTGGACCTCGCGGAACGGCGCATGGGTCCGGAGCGCGTCGATGCCCCGCTGGATGAAGCGTGGCCCGACGACAGCGAAGCCGTTGCTCACGACGACGAGGGCCAGCCCGGTGGCGTAGGCTCGGCGATACCGCCGGAGGTAGGGAAGAAGAGAACGCAGCTCGTGCATACGTTACGTTCGGAATGTCATCGGCCCACGCATCATGGGCAAGCCACTAAGGAGGGATCGATGTCCAGGATGGTTCTCGCAACGCTTACGCTCGCGGCCCTGGCGGCCTGCGGTCGCGGCGACCGAAGCGACGTCGCGTCGGCGGACAGTCTGAACCGCGATCTCCAGCTCGCGCCGGTGGACACCAGTGCGACGCTCAACGATCAGCCCAGCGCCGATACGGCGACTCCCACCCCGCCGGCGACCCCGGCCCCGGCGCCGGCGACCACGCCGAAGCCGAAGCCCAAGCCCGCTCCCAAGCCGGCCGCCCCCGCTCCCACTCCGGCGGCCCAGCCGGCGCCGGCGCCTACCGCACCGGCAGCGCTCGCCGCGGGCACGGCCCTCGCCCTGACGACGGACGCGGAGATTCACAGCCGGAAGAACAAGGTCGGCGACGAGGTCACGGCGACCGTGGGCAAGGACGTGAAGGATGCCACCGGACACACGGTCATCCCGGCCGGCTCCAAGGTGACCCTGCAGGTCACCGCGATCGCCCCCTCGGACAGCAAGAGCGATACGACCGGGACCCTGACGCTGAAGCCGGTTTCCCTGGTGGTGAATGGTCAGACCCAGCCGATCGCGGCCTCGATCTCGGGCGTACACACCAAGCTGGTCGGCCGTGGAGTCGACGGGACGGACGCTGCCAAGGTCGGTGCCGGGACGGCTGTGGGCGCGGTGGTGGGCCGAGTGCTCGGTGGCAGCACCAAGGGCGCCGTCATCGGCGGTGTCATCGGCGGCGCGGTGGGAACGCAGCGGGCGGTCCAGACGAAGGACCGCGACGTCGTCCTGCCTGCGGGCACCGGGATCACGGTGACGCTGGACCAGAAGTACGTCGCGGCAGGGTGATGTAAGAGCGAAAGGCGAAGGGTGAAAAGCGAAGGGGGCGCTCGAGCAAGTCCGTCGAGCGCCCCCTTCGCCGTTCGCCCTTCGCCTTTCCCCCTCTAGTATCCCGCCCCTCCGCCCCCGCGTCGTGGATCGCTCACCCCCTGCCATCCGTCCGCCGTCCGCATGATCGCCTCCACGTCGCCCCAGTAGCCGTCATCGTCCGCGATCGTGTGGCCGAGGGCGCGCAGGCTGTCGAGGGTCGCGGGCGGGAAGCCGCCGGGCTCGATCTCGATCCGGTCGGGCAGGGCCTGATGATGCAGCCGCGGTGCGGTGACGGCGGCGGGCAGCGGCATCCGATGGTCGATGATGTTGCTCACGACGTGGTACACCATGGTGATGATGCGCGGGCCCCCCGGCGTTCCCAGGATGAGGAAGAGCTGTCCCGCCGGGTCGAGGACCACAGTCGGAGTCATCGCCGAGAGCATCCGCTTGCCGGGAGCGATCGCGTTGGCCTCACCCTGCACCAGGCCGTACAGGTTCGGCTTGCCGGGGACGGTGGTGAAGTCATCCATCTCGTCGTTGAGCAGAAAGCCCGCTCCGGTGACGGTCACCGCACTGCCGTAGCTGTTGTTCAGCGTCGTGGTACAGCTGACAGCGTTCCCCTCGGCGTCCACGACGGAGTAGTGCGTGGTCGAAGACCCTGATCGCGCGGTCGGCTGAAACGCGGGCGTCACCGACGCCCTCGCTCCGATCTCCCGGCGCAGCGTGGCCGCGTACTCCTTGGAAAGGAGCTCGTCGATCGGGTTGGCCACGAAGCGCGGGTCCCCCAGCCGGCTGTTGCGATCCATGAAGGCACGGCGCATGGCCTCGGCTTCGAGATGCATCAGCCCCGGAGAGCCGAACGGTGGAAGCGGCCGGTACCCCTCCATGATGTTCAGGATCTCGCCCATCGTGACGCCGCCCGACGAAGCCGGAGGCATGCTGATGACGGTATATCCGCCGTAGCTGACCCGCACCGGATCCCGCCAGATCGCCCGGTAGCCCCGGAGGTCGTCGCGGGTGATGAGGCCGCCGCCGCGCTGCATTTCCGCCACGATCAGGTCCGCCACCGGCCCGGTATAGAAGCCGTCGGCCCCGCGGTCCCGGATCGCCTCGAGTGTGGTCGCCAGATCGGGCTGACGGAGCACGGTGCCGACGGCGGGTGGACGGCCCCCCGGGAGGAAGGCCGCCCGCGAGGCGGGAAATCCGGCGAGCCGGGCGCTGTCCCCGGCGATCGACTGGCTGCGATACTGGTCGATGGTGAACCCCTCGCGGGCCAGCCGGATTGCGGGCGCGATGACCTGCGCGAGCGGGAGTCGTCCCAGGCGGGTCTGCGCCTCCACCAGGCCCGCCACGCTTCCCGGCACCCCCGCGGAGAGATGCCCCGTGAGGCTGCGGTCGGCAGCGCCGTCCGCGGTATCGGCGAACATGTCGCGCGTCGCGGCCGCAGGGGCCGTCTCCCGATAGTCGAGGGTGCGGACCGTGCCGTCGCTGGTCCGCGCCACCAGGAAGCCGCCGCCGCCCAGATTGCCGGCTTCGGGATGGACCACCGCCAGGGCGAACCCCACCGCCACGGCCGCGTCTACCGCGTTGCCCCCCTGCTGCAGAATGTCCCGCCCCACCGCGCTGGCCAGCGGATGACCCGACACCACCATGGCCGACCGGGCCGTCGTTACCCGGGCATGGCTGTCGTATTTCCAGCCGGGGGCAATCCCGACGAGTGGCGCAGGGCCGGAGGTGGTGCAGGCCGAGGCGGCGAGCCATAGTGCCGGCAGGGAGGCATGGAGCGGAACGCGCATGAAGATCCCGGTGTACGTGTGGTGCCCTGGAGTTGCCCCGGGCCGCAGTGGCCGTCTAATTTAGCCCGAGTCCGACCCCTGACCCACCTCATCCCTGGCTCGCGTGGCTGACGACTTCCTCGACGCACGCCTGACCGAGCGGCGGAACCCGCGCAGCGCCACCATCGATACCGCCTCGTCGCTGGAGATCGTCGATCTCATCGGCGCGGAGGACGCCGGGGTCCCGGCCGCGGTGGCGCGCGCACGGACGGAGATCGCTCGCGCCATCGATCTCGTGGAGGCCGCCTTCCGCGCCGGCGGACGCCTGATCTACGTCGGCGCCGGCACCAGCGGTCGCCTCGGCGTCCTCGACGCGTCGGAGTGTCCGCCGACGTTCGGCACGCCCCCGGAGATGGTCGTCGGGGTGATCGCCGGTGGGTACCCGGCGCTGGTGCGCTCGGTGGAGGGCGCGGAGGACGACGTCAATGCCGGTCTCGGCGAGATGGATGCCCGGAAAGTGGGGGTCGACGATGTCGTCGTGGGGATTGCCGCCAGCGGCACCACCCCGTTCGTGCGCGCCGCGCTCTCCCGAGCCCAGACCCTGGGCGCCGGAAGCGTCCTGGTCACCTGCGCCGAGCCGCCCGCGCTGCTGCAGGAAACCTGCGACGTGTGCATCGTCGTGAAGGTCGGTCCGGAGGTAGTCACCGGCTCGACCCGGATGAAGGCCGGCACCGCCACCAAGCTGGTACTCAATACCCTGACCACCGGGGCGATGATCCGGATCGGCAAGACCTACGGCAACCTGATGGTCGACCTCCGCGCCTGGAACGACAAGCTGATCGATCGGAGCCAGCGCATCGTGATGGAGACGACCGGCCTGCCTCGCGATGAGGCCCGCGCCGTCCTCGATGCGGCGGGGGGACGGGTCAAGACCGCGATCGTCATGGCTCGCCGGGGCGTGAGCGGAGACGAGGCCGACCGGTTGCTGGCCGAGCACCAGGGGCGGCTCCGGACCATCGTCGGCGACCCTCCACCGGTGCGCGGCGCGTGAGCGAGCGTCCTACCCTCGCGGTCGGACTCATGTCGGGCACCTCGCTCGATGGGATCGACGCCGCCCTGGTGCGGATCGACGGTCCCACGCACGCCGCCTTGCTCGACCACCTGATCCGTCCCTACACCGACGACGAGCGCGCCCAGATCCGGGAGGCGCTCGATCCCGACACCCGGACCGGACCGGCGGCGCTGGCTCGTCTCCACGTCCGGCTCGCCGAATGGGCCGCCGACGCGATCCAGTTCCTCCTGGCCCAGAGTCGCACCCCGGCCTCCGCGCTCGACCTGATCGCCTTTCCCGGGCAGACCATCTGGCACGAGCCGCCCACCGTCACCTGGCAGCTGGGCGAGCCGGCGGTGCTGGCCGAGCGGTTCGGTGTGCGGGTGGTGAGCGGCTTCCGGACCCGGGACGTCGCCGCCGGAGGGCAGGGCGCCCCACTGGTGCCCATGGCCGATCTGCTGCTCTTCGCGGCGCACGACCACGATCGCGTCCTCCTCAATCTCGGCGGGATGGCCAACGTCACCTACGTGCCTCGCCGCTCCCTGGATGAAGGCGTGCTCGCCTTCGATACCGGTCCGGGCGTGGCCGTGATCGACGGCGTCGCCCGCCTGGTGGACCGGCGACGCTCCTACGATCGTGACGGTCGCCTGGCGGAGCAGGGGACGGTCCACGACGACGCGTTGGCTCAGCTCCTGGCCGACCCCTTCTTCGCCACCGCGCCGCCCAAGAGCACAGGACGGGAGCGCTTCGGCGACCAGTATGCCCGCGCGCTGCACCAGCGGGTTCCCGGCCCCGACGGCGTCGCGACCGCCGTCGAGCTCACCGCGCGCACCGTGGCGGACGCCGTCGGGCGGTGGACCCCGCCTGGCGCCGAGGTCGTCGCTTCCGGGGGCGGGTGCCACCACCCGGGTCTCATGGCCTCGCTGGCCCGCCGCCTGGAGGCGCTGCCGGGACGGAATCCGCTCCGCCGCTTCGACGATCTCTTCTTCCCCGGCGATGCGAAGGAAGCGGTCGCCTTCGCCCTGCTCGGGTACCTGACCCTCCACGGTCAGCCGGGTAACGTTCCGGCGGCGACCGGCGCGGCCGGCCCGCGGGTGCTCGGGATGATTACTCCCGCATGAGTGACGCGACCGCGCTCCCCACCGCACGGCTGGTCATGCCGGCATTGCGGGCCCGGCCGGGCAGCGGCTTCGCCCACGAAGCCGGGGCCATCGCCGAGGCGCTCGACCTCGGCGTCGGCGGCTTCATCATCTTCGGCGGCACCGTCGAATCGGTCCGGCGGCTCACGGCCGACCTGCTGCGTCGGGCCGAGCGCCCACTGCTCCTCGCGTCCGATCTGGAGCGGGGCGCGGGGCAGCAGATCGAGGGACTCACCGAGTTCCCACCGCCGCTCGCTCTCGCCGCGCTGGACGACGCGGCCGCGGTCCGCTGGGTGGCGTCGGTGACCGCTCGCGAGGCCCGCGCCGTGGGGATCAACTGGGTGTTCGCGCCGGTCGCCGATCTCGACATCGTCCCCGACAACCCGATCGTGCAGACCCGGGCCTTCGGGGCCGACCCCCAGCGTGTCGCGACCATGGTGCGGAACTGGGTGGAGGGATGTCAGACCGCCGGCGCGCTGGCGTGCGCCAAACACTTCCCGGGGCACGGTCGCACGACGGCGGATTCCCACGTCACCTTGCCGGTCGTGGATACGCGGCGGGACACGCTGGAAAGCAGCGACCTGATCCCGTTCGGGATCGCCGTCGAAGCGGGTGTCGCCTCGCTGATGACGGCGCACGTGGCCTTCTCCAGCCTCGACCCCGACGGCCTTCCGGCCACGCTCTCCTCGCCGATCCTCGGCGATCTTCGCGGGCGGCTCGGGTTCGACGGACTGGTGGTCACCGACGCGCTCATCATGGACGGGGCGCTGGTGGGCCGCCGGGAAAGCGACGCGGCGCTGGAGGCGATCCGGGCAGGCGTGGACGTGCTGCTCTATCCCAACGACCCACGACGGGTCTGCGACGCCCTCGAGCAGGCCGTGGCGGCGGGCACGTTGCCGCGAGAGCGCCTGGCGCAGTCGCTCCAGCGGTACGAACGTGCCCTGACCCTGGCCGCGTCCCCGACACCGCCGGTGACCCGCGGTCCGTTCGAGTCGGCGGATGCGCTGGCCGACGCGCTGTTGGAGCAGGGGATGCACCGCGGCAGCGCGCCCCGGCTCTCGGCGCCGCTCGACCTGGTCGTCGTCGACGATGATCTCGGCGGGCCCTATGCCCCCGGTCCGAGCGACTACGTGGCCGGGGCGCTCGGTCCGGAGCTCGCCGGCCGATATACCGAAGGCTCCCGCGTGGTACTTGCCTTCGCCGAGCCGCGGGCCTGGAAGGGTCGCTCGGGTTTCGGCCCCGAGGCCCGCGACGCGCTGGCCCACTCGGCCCCGGACGCCGACCTGGTCGTGCTCTTCGGGCATCCCCGGCTGGCCGACGAGATACCCAGCGACGCGCCGATCCTGCTGGCCTGGCACCGGCAGCGGCTGATGCAGGACGCGGTGGCGCGCTGGCTGCGGACCCGGCTTGGCTAGGAGCGGGTCGCCGGCGTCAGGTCACCCGCGCGTCGCACCCACGGCAGGAGCCCGAAGGCCGGCAGCCCGAGGAAGAAGGTGAGCAGGAAGAAGTGGGCGTAGCCGAGCGCCTCGGCCAGGTCGCCGGACGCCCGTCCGGCCACGCTCCGGGTGAGCGCCAGTAGGGCCGACAGCACCGCGTACTGCGTGGCGGCGTAGCGCCGCTCGCACACGCTCATCAGAAACGCGACGAACGCCGCCGTCCCCAATCCCGCCGCGAAGTTCTCGAACAGCGCTACGCCCAGAATGAGCGGCTTCGACGGCGCGGCCGCCGCGGCGCCCGCGTAGCCCAGACTCGAGAATGCCTGCACCGCGCCGAGCACCCAGAGGGCGCGAAAGATGCCCCACCGGGTCGTCAGCAGACCTCCCAGCACCGCGCCGCTCACCGTCGCCAGGATCCGTCCGGTGGTCAGGACCGCCCCGATCTCCTCGAGGGTGAACCCGCGGTCCACCCAGAACGGGCGGGTCATCGGCTCCATCGCCGCGATGTCGAGCTTGAAGAGCAGGGCGAAGAGGATCACCGCCCAGATGTCCCGTCGCCCGAGCAAGGCCTTGAGCGGCGCCCAGATCGATTCGTGGTGCGCCGTGACGCGTTCCGTCGTCGGCAGGAGCAGGGAGGCGAGCGTGAGGGCGGCGAGCACGACGGCGCCGGCCTGAAACGCGGTGGGCCAGTCGCTGCGGCCGGCCAGCCAGATCAGCAACCCTCCGGCGATGAACATCGCGGCCCGGTAGGCGGCGTTCCGGACCGAGTTCGCGACCCCGAGCTCGCGATGCGTGGTGACTTCGATGGTGTAGGCGTCGATCGCGATGTCCTGCGTCGCGGACAGCGCCACCATGAAAATCAGCAGGGGCCAGAACCAGTTCGCGAGGTGGTTGAGGTCGACCAGCGCGAGCACCAGGACGAGGGCCGTCAGCGCGGCCATGCAGGCCGCGATCCATTGGCGCCGGGTGCCCAGCCGGTCGACCAGCGGGGCCCAGAGAAACTTGAAGGCCCAGGGAAAGGTCGCCGCACTCACCATGCTCACGTCGACCAGCCCCGCGCCGTGGGTGCGCAGGTAGATCGGGAGCGTCTCGTTGACCAGACCGAAGGGGAAGCCGGAAGCGAAGGAGAGAGCGCCGATCCAGGCGAGCCGGCCGGCGAGAGGCGAGCGGGGAGCGCCCGGCTCGAGGTCAGCCGAGGCCACGCGGCACGATCAGAGCAGCACCAGCAGGAGCAAGGCGGCGAGGATCAGCAGCCCCAGGGCGATCACCAGACCCCGGCCGCGGCTGGGCTGCGGCTCGGCCACGACCTCCACCACCGGGGGCGGGTCGGGCGGCTGCACGATGGGCACCGTCATGGTGTCCTCCGGATCGCTGCCGGGCACCTGGTAAACCTGGTAGCCCACGTCTTCGGCGGCATCGGGCTCGCGCAACCCCTCGCCGTCGAACCGGACGGCGACGACCGTGATGTTGTCGGGGCCGCCCCGCTCGTTGGCCAGATCGATCAGCGCGGTGCACAGCGAGGGCAGATCTTCGTGGAGACCCGCCAGCTCCGCGAACTCCTCGCGCTTCACCAGTCCGGACAGCCCGTCCGAGCAGATCAGGAG
>DASSML010000517.1:0-2051 GCA_035688895.1 Gemmatimonadales bacterium | reverse complement strand
GGATCGGTGGTGAGGGTGGCGTCGTGCCCCCCGGCCGCGAGCGCGCGGACCACGCTCTTGAGGTTGTTGACCCCGTAATCCACCACTACGATCACAACGCGCCCTTGGTGGAGGGAACCCCGGTGACCCGCGGATCGGGCGTGATCGCCACGTCGAGCGCGCGGGCGAACGCCTTGAACGCCGCCTCGACGATGTGGTGGGGGTTGTCGCCCCGCACCAGGTCGAGATGGGCGGTGAGCCCCGCATTGAGCACCAGGGCGCGGAAGAATTCCGGCGTGAGGAAGACGTCGTAGTCGCCCAGCATCTGCCACTTGGGGATCTCGATGGCGTAGTGCAGGAACGGCCGGCCGCTCACGTCCACCACCGCACGGACCAGCGCCTCGTCCAGCGGCACGAGTGCGTCGCCGTAGCGGCGGATCCCGGCGCGATCGCCCAGCGCCTTGGCGATCGCCAGGCCGAGGGTGATGCCCACATCCTCGACCGTGTGGTGGCCATCGACGTGGAGGTCGCCCTGCGCTTCGACGGTGAGATCGAGCAGCGCGTGGCGAGCCAGCGCCTCGAGCATGTGGTCGAAGAACCCGATGCCGGTCCGCACCGTGGCCTCGCCCCTGCCGTCCAGGTCGACCCGCACGAAGATCTCGGTCTCCTTGGTCGTCCGCCTGAGCTCGCCTACCCGACTCATGCCGTGCCTCCCAGGATCGTCTCCAGCGCGACCAGCACCGCGTCCATGTCCTCCGGCGTGCCGATCGAGATCCGGAGGCATTCCGCCAGCTCGGCGGCAGCCGAGACGTCGCGCACCAGGATCCCGTGCTCCTCCAGCAGGCGCCGGAAGAGCTCCCGGGCCGGCATGGCGTGGCAGCGCAGCAGGACGAAGTTGGCGCCGGTCGGGTACACCGTGAGCCCCGGGATGCGGCGGAGGCGGGGCAGAAAGCGGTCGCGGGTCTCGACGATGGCCCGGGTGCGCGCGGCCAGCAGCGGCGCATGGTCGAGAGCGACCGAGGCGGCGGCCAGGGTGACCAGGTTCACGTTGTACGGCAGCTTGCCCTTGGCGACCTCCCGCGCGACCTCGGGATGCGCCAGCGCCACGCCGAAGCGCAGGCCGGCCATGCCCATCGCCTTGGAGAACGTGCGCAACACGATGAGCCGCGCCGTCTGCCGGAGCAGGGGCACCGCCGTCGGGCCGCCGAACTCCTGGTACGCCTCGTCGCACAGAACCATCGCGCCGGTCTCGGCTACGATACGCTCCACCGCGTCCGGCGGAAGGGTCGAGCCCGTAGGGTTGTTGGGAGAATTGAGCACCACCACCCGGGCACGCTCTCGCACCGCCGCCTCGATGAGCCGGTCCGGCTCGTAGGCGAAG
This sequence comes from Gemmatimonadales bacterium, assembly GCA_035688895.1. Lineage (GTDB taxonomy): Bacteria > Gemmatimonadota > Gemmatimonadetes > Gemmatimonadales > GWC2-71-9 > CAVVWJ01. The sequence continues at coordinate 691 of DASSML010000517.1, read as the reverse complement.
TCGGGCCCGAGGGGAACCGGCAGGTAGCGGGCGCCGAGCACGCCGGTCAGGAGCCGGTAGAGCGAGAAGGTCGGGGCCGGCGCGACCACGGTGTCCCCGGGCGCGACCAGTACCGCGAGCGCCGCCTGGATCAGCTCGTTCGACCCGTTACCGGCGAGGAGCCCATCTCCCCGCCACCCATAGTGCTCGGCCAGACGCTCGAGCAGCCGGGCGGGGACGAACTCGGGGTACCGGTTCCACGCGGCCCGCTCGGCGGCCTCCAGCACCGCGCGCTTGACCTCGGCCGGCAGATCGTCGGGGCACTCGTTCTGGTTGAGCTTCCGGGGCGCCGTCGGTGCGCGGAGGGTGTAGGCCGTCTGGGCCCGCACGCCGGGCTTCACCAGGGCGAGGCCGTCGGCGGCGTCCGGCAGCGCGTCCGCCGGACCGGGAGAGGCAGAGGGCTGGCGGGCGGGCTGGCGGTCGGTGGCGGAAGGTCCCGAGGAGCTCAAGCGCGGTGGCGGCCGAGGACCGCCTCGATCCGGGCCGAGAGGGCCCTGGCCCGGAACGGCTTGGTGATGAAGTCGTCGGCGCCCAGCTCGAAGACCCGTACCTCGTTGTCTTCGTCGCCCTTGGCGGTGAGCACCACGACCGGAATGGTGCGCGTGGCCTGCCGGGATCGGAGCTGCGCGAGCACGCTGTAGCCGTCGATGCC
>DASSML010000516.1:0-2678 GCA_035688895.1 Gemmatimonadales bacterium | reverse complement strand
CGGCCCAGCACCCGGCGCACACCGCCGGTGTACCGCAGGGTGGTGCGATCGAACCAGCTGTTGAATCGGCGGAAGAACGGGTTGTGCGTGTCGTGCGGCGTGTCCTTGAGCAGGAGCGCGCAGAGGGCCGGCGTCAGGGTGAGTGCGACCATGCCCGAGAGCACCACCGCGATCACCAGGGTCACCGCGAACTGCCGCAGCATGGTGCCGGTGATGCCGCCCAGGAAGCCGACCGGGATGAACACCGAACAGAGCACCAGCACGATCGCGATCAGGGCCCCGCTCACCTGGCGCATGGCCCGGTCGGCCGCGATCCGCGCCGGCACTTTCTCCTCGTCCATGATGCGCTCGCAGTTCTCGATCACCACGATCGCATCGTCGACCACGATGCCGATGGCCAGCACCAGCGCGAACAAGGTCAGCACGTTGACCGAGTAGCCCAGAAACGAGAGGCCCAGGAACGTGCCGATGATGCTGACCGGCACCGCCAGCACCGGAATGAGCGTGGCCCGCCAGCTCTGGAGGAAGAGGAACACGACCAGCGTCACCAGCGCCATCGCCTCGGCCAGCGTCTTGGTGACCTCTTCGATGCTGGCGGTGACGAACGGCGTGGTGTCGAACGGAATGGTCCAGGTCACGCCATCCGGAAAGCCGCGCGCCAGCTCGTTCATGCGGGCCATGAAGGCCTGTTTGACCTGCAGCTGATTGGCGCCGGGCCGGGTGTACAGCAGGATGTTGGCCGTCGGATGGCCCTCCAGCCGTCCGACCAGATCCAGGTTCTGGGAGGTGAGCTCGACGGTGCCGATGTCGCTCACCCGCACCAGGGACCCGTCTTCCCGGGCCTTCACGATGATGGCGGCGAACTGCTCCGGAGTCTGGAGTCGACCCTGCGCCGTCACCGGCAGGGTCAGCTCGGTGCCCGGGGGCGACGGCTCGCGGCCCAGCGTCCCGGCGGGGTTGGTGGCGTTTTGCTCCTGCACCGCGTCACGCACGTCGCCCACCGTGATGCCGAGCTGGGTCATGCGGTCCGGGTCGAGCCGGATGGTCATCGCGAAATCGAGCCCGCCGAACACGCTGGCGTCGCCCACGCCGTTGAGCCGCTTGAGCTCGTCCACGATGTACAGCTTGGCGTAGTTGGCCAGGAAGGTGGCGTCGTACCGTGGGTCCTTCGAGGTGAGCGACGCGACCAGCAGGATGTCGGTCTGCGCCTTCTTGATCACCACGCCCTGCCGCCGCACCTCCTCGGGCAGCTGAGGCTCGGCCACCTTGATCGCGTTCTGGACGTCGACCGCGGCCAAATCCTGGTCGCGCCCGATGTCGAAGTAGATCTGGAGGTTCATCACTCCATTGCTGGAGTTGGACGACTTGTAGTAGAGCAGGCCGTCCAGGCCCGAGAGCTGCTGCTCGATCGGGGCGGCCACGGCCTGGGCCACGTCTTCGGCGGTGGCGCCGGGATAGGTGGCGCTCACCTGCACCGCGGGCGGAGTGATCTGGGGATAGCGAGATACCGGCAGCCGGAGCAGCGCGAAGAGTCCCAGCAGCACGATCACGATAGAGATCACCGCCGCGAGCACCGGGCGGCGGATGAAGAAGTAGCGGACCTCCTGATCCCGCTGGACGGGCGGGTGGCTCATGATTCCTCCTCCGCCCCGCTGGTCGAGTCGCCCGCCGCCGTGGAGTCACCCGCCGCGGCCGTATCCGCCGCGGGGACCGGATGCACCACGCCGCCGGGCATGGTCTTCTGCACACCGTCGACGATCACCCGGTCACCCGGGGCAATCCCCTTCTCGATGATCCAGCTCTCGCCGCTCCAGGGGCCCGGCGTGACATCCTGGCTCCGGACCGTGTCGCCCTTGGAGGCGACCAGCACGAACTGACGCCCCAGCGACTGCTGGACCGCGCGCCGCGGGATCGCGAGGGCATCCCGCCGGACGAACCCCTCCAGCCGCACCCGGACGAACTGGCCGGACACCAGCACGAGGTCGCGGTTTGCGAAGGTCGCGCGGAATTCCTGGGTCCCCGTCTCCGGATCGAGCGAGGGGCTCACGTAGCCCAGCTTTCCGGTGCGGGGAAGCTCGGTGCCGTCGGGAAGGATCACGTGGACCCGGAGGTTGCTACCGGGGCGGATCAGACGCGACGCGGAAGTGTCGCCGCGCCAGCGCAGCAGATCCTGGGACGAGGGCCGGAAGCTGACGTACACCGGATCGAGTTGCTCCACCGTGGTGAGCAGGTCGGACGGGCCGGTAACCCGGGCGCCCACCTCGAGGCGCGTCCGGCCTACCCGGCCGGAGATCTCGGCCCGCACGACCGCGTCCTGCCGATCCTTGCGGGCTTCGTCCAGCGCCGCCTGAGCCGATTCGGCCTCAGTCCTCGCGTCGTCGACCTCCTGCTGGGCTACCGCCTGCCGCTCCGCCAGCGGCTCGAGCCGTTCCAGCGTGCGCTGGGCATTCGCCAGTTGGGCGGACGCGTTCCGGTAGGCGGCGTCGATGCGGACCCGCTCCAGACGATAGAGCACGTCGCCGGCCTTCACGAAGGCTCCCTCGGTAAACGGACGGCTCTCGATCACCCCATCCACCCGGGCCCGCACTTCGACCCTCTTGATCGGCTGCACCTCCCCGACGAACTCGTAGCTCAGGGGAAGCGCACGAGGCGCCACCGTCACCACCCCGACTTCAGGG
>DASSML010000515.1:0-5239 GCA_035688895.1 Gemmatimonadales bacterium | reverse complement strand
CGACGCCCTGGCCGACACGCTGGGCGAGGCCGCGCGGGAGGCGCTGGGTCAGCCGGTCCGGCGGCCGGTGCCACCCGCACTGGCTCGGGCGGGCCGGCCGGAGCGGCTGCTCCAGGCCCTCGAGCGAGTCGCCGAGGCGCGCGAGGCGGCAGCGGGGAACGTGAATCCGCAGCTCCTGCTCGCGGTGCTCGGGGCCGAGCTGGCGGAGGTGCTGTGAAGCTGAGCCATGTGGACGCCGAGGGCCGGGCACGGATGGTGGACGTGGGTGACAAGCCGGTGAGCGACCGTACCGCGGTGGCCACCGGCGCTGTTCGGATGTCCCGCGAAGCGTACGATCTGGTGGCCGGGCAGGCGATCGCCAAAGGCGACGTCCTGGCGGTCGCCGAGGTGGCAGGGGTGATGGCCGCCAAGCGGACCGGCGAGCTCATCCCGCTTTGCCACCCGTTGGGGCTGGATCATGTGCAAGTCGATGTGGCGCTTGACCCCGAGCTCCCCGGGGTGCGGGTGACGGCCACCACCAGGGTGACCGGGCGCACGGGAGTGGAGATGGAGGCGCTCACAGCGGTCGCAGTGGCGTGTCTCACAGTTTACGACATGGCAAAAGCCGTGGATCGGGGGATGGTGATCGAGGACGTCCGACTGGTGAGCAAGAGCAAGCAGCCTGCTCACAACTCATAGATAGGAGGAAGCCGTGATACGACCGACCGACACGTACGGCGAACGAGCGAAGGGGACCCTGCTGCGCGCGCTGGTGAAGGGCGCGCTGCTGGCCGTCACCGTCGGCGTCATCGGCGCGCTGGCCGGCTGGACTCGGCAGGTGGACGCCGTGGATCATGTGGCCGCACCGGATGCCCGCCTGGTCGCCCGGGAAATGGGCAGCCTGGGCGACCAGCTGGAATCGGCCCGGGGCGAGATGACCCTGGTGAAGGTGCAGCTCGAGCGGGCCAACGCGATCATGGCCAACTCGACCAAGTACCAGATCCCGGCCGATCTGGCCGCCGACATCTACGATATCGCCCTGAGCGAGGGGATCGATCCGGCGCTGGGATTCCAGCTGGTGAAGATCGAGAGCAGCTTCCGGGGAACCGCGCGGAGCTCGATGGACGCGCTGGGCTACACCCAGCTCCAGCTCGCCACCGCCCGGTTCTACGATGCCAAGGTGCGGGAGGAAGACCTCTACGACCGGGAGACCAACCTGCGGATCGGGTTCCGGTTCCTGAACGACCTGCTGCACCAGTTCAAGGGCAACACCGCGCTCGCCCTGGTGGCGTACAACCGCGGGCCCGCCAAGGTGGCGGACATCCTGGCGGGGGGCGGCGATCCGGCGAACGGCTACGCCCAGGCGGTGATGGAGGGGTACACGGCGCCGGGGACGCGGTAGGGCGGACGGTAGACAGACGGACAGACGGACAGACGGACAGACGGACAGACGGACAGACGAAGGAGGCTTGCCGGCAACGCGTCGGCAAGCCTCCTTCGTTTTCTGCCTAGGTGCGACGGCGGCTAATCTGTGCGCCTGTCCGCCTGTCCGCCTGTCCGCCTGTCCGCCTGTCCGACCGTCCGACCGTCCGCCTGTCCGCCTACCCTGGAATCCTCAACGCCGCACCCGCTCGCAGCTTCTCCTGCCCGGACAACCCGTTCGCCTCCCGCAGCGCCTCGACGCTCACGCCGTAGCGGCGCGCGAGCCCGGTGAGGGTCTCACCCCGCTTCACGGTGTGCGTGCGCGTGGCGGCGGGCGTCGAGGCGGCGGCACCGGGCGTCGAGGCGGTCGCGGCGGGCGTGGAGGCGGTCGCGGCGGCCGCGCGGTGATCGGAGGACTCCTCCGGCGGAGCGGCGACGCGAATCCGCTGCCCAGCGCGAATGGCACCGTTCGCGCCCAGGCTGTTCCAACGGACCAGATCGCGCACCGTGACGCCGTAGTCGTCGGCGATGGCGGTAAGCGTCTCGCCGCGGCGGACCTTGTGCCATCCCGACCGGCTGGTGCCCGCGGGCTTCGGCGGATCGGCCATCTGCCGCGCCACCGAGCTCGAGATGGCGCCGCCGGTGGGGACGATCAGCCGCTGGCCGACCTTGAGGCGATTGGCGCGGACCTTCGGGTTGGCGTCCTGCAGGAGACGGCTGCTCACGTGATAGCGCTGGGCGATGCCGCCCATCGTCTCTCCCCGGGCGACGAAGTGCTCCACGAAGGTGACCCGGCGGTTGGGCGGGAGCTCCGCGTAGGCCGCCACCGTGGTCGGCCCCCGGCCGGAGGGGATCCGCACCACCGACGCCACACCCGGCGGCGTCGCCAGGCGGAGGTACTGGGGATTCATCTCCCGGATCGCGGCCACCGTGGTATCGGCCAGGCGGGCGATGACGTCGAGACCGGTCATCGTGGGGACGATGATCGAGTCGTAGACCGTCGGCTCCGCCGCTGTGATGGTGAAGCCGTAGCGCGCCGGCTCCTTCGCGATCAGCGCGGCGGCGATGAGCTTGGGGACGTAGTCCTTGGTTTCCCGCCGCAGCAGCTTGGTGTCGTAGAGGCGGAAGAACATGGCGTCGGCGCTGACGGAATCGGCCTCGTCGTCGTCGGGCAGGCGCCGCAGCCCGCGCGAGACCCGGCCCGAGCCGGCGTTGTAGGCCGCCGCGGCGAGATACAGCGAGTTGAACCGCTGGTTGAGGTCGCGGAGGTGGCGGGCAGCGGCGTCGGTGGCCCGATACGGGTCACGCCGCTCGTCTACCCAGGAGTCCACCCGCATCCCGTACAGCTTGGCCGTGCCCTTCATGAACTGCCACATCCCCACCGCACGCGCGCGGCTGGTGGCGGTGTTGGAGAACCCGCTCTCGATCAGGGCGAGATAGACCAGGTCGCCCGGAAGGCCCTCCTGCTGCAGGCGCTCGCGGATCATCGGCTCGTAGCGCGGCATCCGGTTGAGCCAGATCCCGAACCGCTCCCGGCCCTTGCCCTGGAAGAAGTCGAGGTACCAGCGCACCCGGTCGTGTGAGTTGTAGGTGGCGACGTCGATGTCCCAGGTGACCGCGCCGGCCAGCTCCTTCGCGTCGTCGCCCTCGATGTCGGCCTCGCCCGGACCGGTCGGCGTCGCGTCGGCCAGCTCTTCGAGCACCGCCTCGTCGGCCGCGGAATCTGCGGCCAGGCGGATCTCCGCCGCGAGCTCCTCCGGCGGGATGATCGAGTCGAGCTCCGGCGCGGGCGGCAGCGCCTTCTCGGCGGCGAGCCCGGTGTTCGGGCTCGAGGTTTTCTTGGAGGGGGACCGTTCAGCGGTCTTGGCAGGGTCCGACTTGGGCGCCGGCGATGAGTCGGGCGCTTTGTTCCCGCCGCAGGCGGCGAGCGAGAGTAGCAGAATCAGCGGGGCGAATCGGGGCATGCACGCCGCTCCTAATGGCCGGACGACGCCGCGGGATACTGCTCGCAGGCTGGGTTCGGTTGGTGTTCGGGGCGCAATCCGCCGGGAGCCCGCGCGTTCTGAGGCAGTGCGGTGGCCGACCTGGCCCACTTACCGCATGAAGAGGCGGTTACCGAGGATTCGATTGGTTGCATTGAGCACGGCCAATGCCGCGCCGCGCGCGGCGTCGTCTTCGGTGAGGTAGGAGCCGACCACCCGGTGGCCGCTTCCCTCACCTTGCGCCGCCAGAGACACGATGACCACGGTGGAGTCGAACGCCCGCACCGCCTTGACGCCGAGCAGCTCGAATCCCATGCCTCCCTGCACCGCCTGGCTCAGCGCCCTGACGCAGGCCTCCGCGGCACAGCGCAGCTCGCCGGCCTGGGAGGCCAACCCTTCGCTCTCGCCGGAGAACGCCTCGGAATCCCGCCAGGTGAGCCCGACCCGCGCTCGGCAGCGGCCATTCGGCAGGCGGTCGAGAACGAACTCCGCGAAACGCAGCCGCTCGCTGAGTGGGTTCGAGGACATGGATTCCACTAAGGGGCAAGCCCTATGCCAGGTGCTCGGCGAGAAACGCGGCGAGCGTGTCGGACGACAGGCGGTCGGCCTGCGCGAAGAGGGCGGCCTTGGAGGCGGAGGAAAGCGGGTACGTCACCCATAAGGTGCGCTGCTCGGGTTCGGCGCTCCGAAACGAGAAGACGAGATTCCATTCAGCCGAGTTGGCACGACGCTCCGCGGCGACGGTGACGTGCCACCGCCGTGCGTCATGCTCCACCACTCTCCATACCATCAGAGGCTCCGTGGTGTCGTTCCGGGAAGTCGGCCAATAGTGGCCGTGGTCGGGAGTCAGGTCAAGAGGCCTTCGGCACGCGCGTCGGCGGCCGTCTCCACTCGGCGCAGCGTCGTCAGCTCGTGCCAGACGCGTGCCGCGCGGGCGAGCCGCGCGCGGGTCTCGCCCAGCAGGCGATCGCTGCCCCACGGCATCGCGCTGAAGAGGTCGGGTAGCGGCGCGGCCCCGCCGAGGAGGTAGTAGCTCCCATCGGGGGTAGGGCCGAGCACCGGATCGCCCCGCGCCACGTGGGCGGCGGCCTGCTCGAGGAGTGCGACGTCGAGCCCCGGGCAATCGGGGGCGACCAGGAGCCAGCCTCGTCCCGGCGGAACGGCGCGAACCGACGTGGCGAGCCGCGCCGCCATGTCGCCCGACGCCTGCGGGACGAGTCGCCGTCGCTCGCCAAGCCAGAAGCGCATCGTCGCGGCGGCGTCGGGGGGCGCGAACCACACGGTCGCCTCCAGACCAGCCTTGCTCGACGGTCTCGAGCGTGCGGGCCGCCAGAATCCGGTAGAGCCGGAGCGCGTGCCGCTCACCGACCTCGGCCGCGAGTCGGGGCTTGACCCCCAGGCGAGGCGCGTCGAGGAACACCGCGACCTCGGGATGCATCACCAAATGCAGGCGGCGGACCCCTCGAGGGGTCCGCCGCTGGGGATGTTCGGATGTGAAGGGAGTGCCGCGGTGGGCCGCGCCGTCGTCAGCTCCGGACCAGCGTCTGGAAGCGGGTGCGAAGATCGCGCGTGACCGGTCCGGACTTGCCCGCGCCGATCAGTCGCCCGTCCACCTGCCGGATGGCGACGACCTCGGAGGCGGTGCCGGTGAAGAACGCCTCGTCCGCGGTGTAGACGTCGTAGCGGTTGAGCATGGTCTCCTGCACCTCGTACCCGGCGCCGCGGGCGAGGTCGATGACCACGTCGCGGGTGACGCCCTTGAGGATGCCCGCGTAGATCGGCGGCGTGGTGATCCGCTTGCGCTTCACCACGAAGATGTTCTGTCCCGACCCTTCGGCCACGTGACCCGCGCTGTC
>DASSML010000514.1:0-21101 GCA_035688895.1 Gemmatimonadales bacterium | reverse complement strand
GGCGGCCTCGCGCTCGTCCCCCTCGGCGAACACTGCCCTCCACGCCAGCTGATCGGTGGCCGCGGTCCGAAGCCGCGCGGGGTCGCGCACGGTGACCCCGACGCCGGCTAGGGCCACAGCCCCACCGTAGAGATCCACCAGCTGCCGGGTCACATCAGCCATGCGTCGTCATCCTCCCTGGAATGGGCGCTTCCCCACAGGTAGGAAAAAGGTAGGCCCGGGGGGTGGGACCGTCAAACGCGCGCCCTCAGGGCGCGACGTCGCTCGAGGGCGGCTCGACCGGCCGGCGGTGCTCCTCGAACCCGGGCCGCCCCATGGCCGCGAAGGTGAGTTTCTTGCCCAGCTCGACCCCTGGCTGGTCGAACGGATCCACGCCGTACCACACCCCGGCGTAGCCCGTCGCGAGCTGGAGAAACATGATCGCCTCGCCGAGGCTCGCGGGGCTCAGGTCGGGCAGCCGCAGGGTGCAGCTCATCCGCCCCATCTGGGCCAGCGCCGCGGACGTCGCTTCGTATTCCGCCCGCAGGAGCTCGCCGAGCGTGTGTCCCGGGAGGTACGACAGATCGGCCGGGAGGTCGGCTCGCGCCGGAATCTTCAGGTCGACGCCGAGATCGTCCACCACCACGAAGGTGATTGCCTTGTCGTACGGCCCCTCCATGAAGAGCTGGACCTGGCTGTGCTGGTCGGTGGCGCCCACCGCCCCGACCGGTGTGGGGCCGCTATACAGCGGCTCCCCATCCCGATCCACCCGCTTGCCCAGGCTCTCGGCCCAGAGCTGCCGATACCATTCGGCGAACTCGCGGAGCCGATCGGTGTACGGCATGAGCACGTTGATCCGCGCAGCGAGATCCGCGTCGGCCGCCCAGTGCAGCGCGGCGTAGAGGGCGGCCGGATTCCGGCTTAGCTCGTCGGCCTCCGCCGCCTGAATCGCCTGGCGCGCCCCCGCGAGCAGGCCCGTCACGTCGATCCCTACCAGCGCGGCCGGCAGGAGTCCGACCGGCGAGAGCACGCTGAATCGGCCGCCCACGTCCGGCGGCACCTCCAACGTCGCGATCCCCTCCCGGGCGGCGAGGTCGCGCAGAGCCCCGCGCGCGGGATCGGTGGTGAAGACGAGGTGCCGCGCGGCCGCGCCGCCCAGCGCATCCTCGAGCCACTGGCGGACCACCAGGTACTGCGCCATCGTCTCCGCCGTCCCACCCGACTTGCTGATGACGTTCACCAGCACCCGCCGGGGATCGATGCGCCGGAGCGCCGCGTCGACCGAGGTGGGATCCACGTTTTCCAGTACGGTGAGACGGGGAAAGAAGTCCCGCCCCTCGTCGTCCAGCTCGTTCCACGCGGGCCGCCGGAGCGCGTTCAGCAGGGCCTTGGTGCCGAGCGCGGACCCGCCGATGCCGAGCACGAGGACGTGGTCGTGCGCCTGGCCCAGTCCTTCGGCGAAGGCTGAGATCTGGCGCACCGTCTCGCCCTGGTCCACCAGCCGGTAGAAGCCGTATTCCCCCGCCCCGCGCCGGCGACGGACCTCCGCCTGCACCTCGGCAAACCGGGTCCCGAGCTCGCCCAATCGCGACCTCGGGAGGCCGTGGCGGCGGTCGAGGCGGTCCTGGAACATCCGTCCATACTCGAGCGTGATCACGAAATCTCCACGGTCAGTCCGTCATGGGCCGGGTAAACACCCGGCGGCAGCTCGGCCGCCAGCGCGGCGTGCCCGGTCTCATGGGTCAGGTGGGTGAGGTAGGTGCGCCGGGCGCCGATCGCACGCGCGGTCTCGACCGCCTCGCCGATGCTCAGATGGGTGGGATGCGAGCGCCACCAGAGCGCGTTGAGCGCGAGCACGTCGAGCCCGTGGAGCTGGCCGCGCTCGGCCTCGGGGACCGCCTTCACATCGGTGATGTAGGCCAGCCCGCCGAACCGGTAGCCGAACACCCGCATCGGTCCGTGGCGGAAGGCGAGCGGAAGCACCTCGATGCCGGCGATCGTCACCGGAAGGCCGGGCTCGACCGCGTGCGGCTCCAGGTTGGGCTTCGAGGTGCCCTTGTAGGGCGCCTCGCCATCGAAGACGTAGGAGAACGACTCGCGCAGGCGCTCGAGGGTTTCGGCGGGGCCGTACACCGGCAGGGCCCGGCGGTGACGCACCGAGAACGACCGAAGATCGTCGATGCCGTTCACGTGGTCGGCGTGCTCGTGGGTGTAGACCACGGCATCGACGGAGGTGAGGCCGGCCGAGAGCAGCTGGAGCCGGAGCTCGGGCGGCGTGTCGATGAGAATGGTGGCGCCGTTCGCCTGGACCGCCGCCCCGGACCGGGTCCGCTTGTCGCGAGGATCGGTGGAGCGACAGACCGCGCAGTCGCAGCCGATCTGGGGCACACCGAAGGACGTTCCGGTGCCCAGAAACGTGAGCCGCATGACCTAAACTGCTTCGATCTTGAGGAGGTTGGTAGTGCCGGGCATGTCGAAGGGGACGCCTGCCGTGACCACCAGGCGCTCACCCGGCCGAGCCAGCCCGCGCTCCAGGATCTGCCGGCGGGCCGCGCCCAGCATGACATCGTAGTCGGTATAGTGGTCGATCAAGGCCGAGGTCACTCCCCACACCAGGCTGAGCTGGCGATGGGCCTCGGGCTCCGGCGTGCAGGCGAAGATCGGCACGGACGGCCGGCAGGTGGAGACTTTGCGCGCGGTGAAGCCGCTGCTGGTAAAGCAGAGGATCAGCGGCGCCGTGAGCATCTCGGCGGCGGCGCAGACCGCCACGGCGATCGCATCCTCGGTGCGCACGGGACCGCTCTCCCGCCGCCGGTGATGCGGCAGGGCAACGCCCTCGCTCATCCGCCGGCCGAAGGCGACGTCCAGGGTCACGCCCCGCGACTGCCGCTGAGATTCCATTTCCCGCGCGATGCGATCCATCGCCCGCACCGCCTCGATCGGGTAGCGGCCCACGGCGGTCTCCGCCGAGAGCATGACGGCGTCGGTGCCGTCGAGGATCGCATTGGCCACGTCGGAGGCCTCTGCCCGGGTGGGCCGGGGCGCCTGCACCATGGACTCCAGCATCTGCGTCGCCGTAATCACCGGCTTGCCGTGGAGACTCGCCTCCCGGATGATCTGCTTCTGCATCAGGGGGACTTCCTCGAACGGCAGCTCGACGCCGAGGTCGCCCCGCGCCACCATGATGGCATCGGAGGCGTCGAGGATCGGGCACAGGTTCTTGAGCGCGGTGTCTTTTTCGATCTTGGCGATGAGCTTGATGCTCGGCGGGACCAGCGCCCGGAGCTGCTCCATGTCCTCGGGCCGGCGGACGAACGAGAGCGCGACGTAATCCACCCCGAGCTCCACCGCGGCGCGGACGTCCTCCAGGTCCTTCTCGGTGAGCGCCGGCGCGCTCACTTCGATCCCCGGGAGGTTCATCCCCTTGTGCTCCTTCAGCTCGCCGCCGTAATGCACCACCGCGTCCACCCGGCTGCCGTGGAGCCGGGTGACCTCGAGTGCGAGGAGGCCGTCGTCGAGCAGGATCCGGGAGCCGACCTGGACGTCGCGGGCGAGGTCGTCGTAGGTGGTGGGGATCTCGTCGCCGGCGGCCTCGGCCTCGGGCGCGAAGACGACCCGCTGGCCCGACTCCAGACGGAGGGGCGCCGCCAGGTCGCCGATGCGGATCCTGGGGCCCTGCAGATCCAGGAGGATGGCCGCCGAATCGCGGCGCGACGCCAGCACCTCGCGCAGGCTGCCGATCCAGCGGGCGCGGATCTCCGGATTCCCGTGCGATGCGTTGATCCGGACGACGTTGACGCCCGCGTCGAGCAGCGCGGCCATCTGGGCGGGCTGATCCCACGACGGGCCCAGGGTGGCGACGATCTTGGTGCGGCGAATCGGCGAGTGCGGCATGCCGGGGAGTTTAATGCGGCCCCGTCACCGACGCATTACGATTTCCCCGCCTACGACGGTGAGCTCGGCGCGGCCCGCGCGAAAGGCGGCCCCGCTGCCCCGCTCCACCGCCGGGTCCACGGCCCAGGCCACGAAGTCCGCGTCCATGCCGGCGGCGAGCGTGCCCCGCCGGTGGTGCGCGCCGGCGGCAGCCGCGGCGGCGGCGGTGTAGGCGCGCAGGACGTCCGCGAAGGCGATCCGTTCCTCCGGACGCCACCCTCCGCCGGGTTGGCCGTCGGCGAGCGTGCGGTCGAGCGCCGCGAAGACGCCCTCCCGGGGGTCGATTGAGGCGACCGGCACGTCGCTCCCGAACACCAGCGCGGTGCCTCGCTCGAGCAAGGTGCGAAAGGAGTAGGCTCCTGCCCCGCGGGCACCCCAATGCCGGTCCACCATCGGAATGTCGGTGAGCAGATGGGCCGGTTGCATCGAAGCCACGATTCCGGCCCCCGCGGCACGGTCGAGGTCGGCCGGGTGGACGCACTGGAAGTGCTCGATTCGGTGCGGCAGCGCGACCCGGGGGAGCGGGGTCATCAGGTCGAGCGCGCGACGCACCGCCGCATCGCCGATGGCGTGCACGGTGCAGGCGATCCCGTGCTCGGCCGCGAGCCGCATCGCGCGGGCGGCCTCGTCCGCATCGGTGATCGGCATGCCGCGGTCCCGACTGCCCTCGTAGGGATCCAGCATCCAGGCGGTGCGGCTGCCCAGGCTTCCGTCCAGGAACATCTTCACGCCGCCGAGCACCAGCCACTCGGAGCCCGTGCCACTCCGCTCGCCGGCCCGGACCAACGCCGGAAGCGAGGCGACCGGCGCGTGGAACAGCACGCGCAGGCGCAATCGCCCGGCCGCGTCGAGTCGCCCGAACGCGGCCCGGGCCGCGTCGTCCTCCACGTCGTGTATCCCGGTCACCCCGAGGCGATGGGCTTCGGCCTGAGCCTCGAGGAGCGCCTGGTCCAGACGATCCGCGGGTGGGCGCGGCAGCACCCGGGTCACCAGCTCGACCGCGCGCTCGAGCAGGAGGCCGGTGGGCTCACCGGAGTCGTCACGCACGATTCGGCCACCCGGAGGATCCGGTGTGTCGGCCCCGATCCGCGCGGCTCGGAGCGCCGCGGTATTGACCCAGGCCGCGTGCACGTCGAGGCTGTCGAGGTAGACGGGCCCAGACTGCACCGCATCGAGCGGAGCGCGATGCGGCGGCTCGTCCCACCGATTGGTGTCCCATCCCTGACCGAGCACCCATCCCTGCTCCGGCGCGGCCTCGCCCACGCGTCGCACCGCCTCGGCGCGAGTGGACGCGCCCGCGAGCTGCACCCGACGACGACCCAATGCCCAGAACGCGAAATGGGTGTGGCCATCCACGAACCCTGGTGTCACCAGCGCCTCGGGTAGCTCATACCTCGGCAGCCCGACCGGCGCGGATCGGAACAGATGCGCATGAGGACCGACCGCGCGTACCTTGCCTCGCTCCCACCAGATCGCGTCGCCCGCGTCTCCCGGCGAGAGTGTTTCGACCCTCCGCGCGCGAAGGACGCCGCCGGCGGCGTTCATAACATCGGTGACGTGACTACCCTCCCCTCACGGACGGGTGTTCGCGGCCCCAGCACCGGTTTCCACATGTTGATAACCGCGCCACGTGCAAATCCCACGTGAGCCGAATGGGTATCAAAATTCCTGCTCAAGACTTCATAATGTACTTTATAACAACTACGCAAGACACGGTGTTTAATGGATATACGATTGGTGATCTTTCTGGCATCCGAGGAAGCTGCCACTGTCGCCACCCTGCCGGCACTTATTCAGACGAGCCCGTTTTGAACACTTTCGACATGGGGGTTTTGCGGGCGGAAACGCGCGTGGGGAGAACGCTGGAAAAGGCGGCTTCGTGGGTCAGTGAAGGCGTAACTCGCCCTCTCCGCCCTCGTAGGAAGGCCCGACGTATCGAATGGGCGAGGCCTGCAGTGCGCGCGCCATGGCGTCCTTGCCCTCGACCCGGAGGGAGCCCACCATCGGAGCGGATGTCGCGGGCTTGAGTGTGAGCTCCCCGGTAATCCAGCGCTGCTTCGGCCCCGGTGCCTGCCAGTGCCACGTCACCGCCGGAGGCGTGCGGGTGGTATCCTCGCCGCCTCTGCCGTCCCAGACCAGCAGCGTCTTCCCGAATCGAATCTGATAGCGACGCTCACCCTCGCGAGCGGATCCATCCTCGTGCAGAATCGCTCCGACGGTGCTGCTGAGGCTCTCGAGATCGAGGCCGGCGTCGTCGGCGATGTCGCGCAGGTCGTCGTCATTCGAGCGCAGGTCGAGCACGACGTTCCCCGGCCCCGAGCCATTGGTCTGCCCCGCCACGGTCCATATGCCGAGTACCGGATCCTTGTCCGGGCTCTTCTCACCGCCCACGGCCTTGGAGGCCCCGACGACGCGGGTGAGATAGTAGAAGCAGAGCGCGGACGGGCTCCAGCTCTTGTACTCCGGCTGGCTGTTGACGACGCCTCGCAGGACCGGGTGCAGCTCCTTGTAGTTCTCCGCCGAGATGAGGCGGACTCCGTCGGGGAGGTCGCGGAGCTTGGCCGGATCGAGGAGGAGCTGGATGCAGAACCCCTTCCGGGTGTCGGCGAGCCGCCAGTCCGCCGTTGCCGCCTGCTCGGCGTCGGAACCGCCCTGGGCACGCGCCTCGGCCGGAATTTCGGCCGAGGCAACGATGCCGACGAGCGCGATCGAGAGGGCGTGGGGTCGCAGCATGGGCGGGCCTCAGCTACCCCGCGCCTCGCGCACCGCCGCTCCGAGGGCAGAGTAGTCCTTCGGGTCCATCGGGTTGAACTTGAGATTCCGGTAGTGTATCCGGCCATCCGGGGCGACGACGTACACGGTGCGGCGTGGCCGCCCCGAGCTGTCGTAGCTGCCATACTTGCGGGCCACCTTGAGGTCCGGATCGGTGAGGAGCCGGAAAGGGAGCCCGAGCTTCGCGGCGAAGCGCTGGTGGGTTTCCAGGCTGTCGGCATTGATCCCCACCACGATCACGTCGGAACCGAACAACGTGTCGTACTGGTCGGTGAAGGTCTGCATCTGGGCGGTGCACCCGCTGGTGAAGTCCTTCGGAAAGAAGGCGAGCACCACCGTCTTCCCCCGATCGCGCCAGAGCTGATACGGGTTCTCGGCGGGTCCGATCCCGTCCTTGTTGGCCCAGGCCAACGTGAAGTCCGGGGCCGAGTGCCCGACGTCGGGGCCGCTCACGAGCACGACGGTCGGATTCGAGGCCGGCTTGGGCTGCTGCGCCGCCAGCGGCACAGCGGCGCCAACGAGGAGCAGGACGAGAGCGGAGACGCGCATAGGCTCTGAACCCTTGGGCTGGAATGAGGTCAGGGGGTCGCCACCCGGCGGAGCGCAGGCAGGAAATCCTGGTCTCCACCCGTGCCGGTATAGGCGATGCGGCCATCGCGGTCCACGATGACCACATAGGAGGTCGCGGGCGCCGCGTAGGCGCGGGTACTGACGCCCTCCCCGTCGTAGAGCGTTCGATACGGCACTTCGGTCTTTTGCAAGAAACGACGAACCCGCTCAGGGCTTTGATTGACCGCCACATTGATGCCGAAGAAGGCGACCCGGTCCCCGATCTCGGCCCGCGCGGCCCGCACCCGGGGCAGCAGCGCCTCGCACTGCTCGCACCAGGTGGCCCACCACTCCAGGAAGACCGGCTGCTTGCCCAGGTAGCGCCCCAGGTCCACCGGCTTGCCGTCCAGGTCGGGGACTTGGACCACCGGGGCTTTGGCCCCGACAGTCGGCCCCGCGTCCTGCGCGGCGAGCGGGGTCGCGGGGGTGACGGCCACAAGCAGCAGGCCGGCCAGAAACGTTCTCATAACACCGATCCGGTTCGTACGAAGTAATACTCGGCCATCACCAGCAGCAGCACACCCGCGGCGCGGCGGATCCATTGGGTCCACGCGCCTGGCTTTGGCAGGGCGGCGAGCACAGCGCTAGAGATCCCCACCGCCACGAGCAGCGCGGTCAGGCCAAGCGAGAAGACCAGGAGGTACGCGAATCCCCGCCACCCGCTGCCCGTCGCGGCCACGAAGGTAAGGACGGCGGCGAACGCCGGCGCCGTGCAGGGCGCCGCGACCAGCCCCGAGGTGGCCCCGAGGACGAAGGCGCCCCGGTAGGACCCACCCGCCAGGCCGGCCACCCAGCCCGTGAGCCGGGCCGGGGCGTTCACTGTTAGGACGTCCAACATGGTCAGACCGAACACCAGCAGGAGATTCCCCATCAGCAGCAGGGCCCAGGGACTCGAGCTCACCGCGCCGAAGAGGGTGCCGCTGAGGCCGGCTACCAATCCCAGAGTGGAGTACACCAGCGCGAGCCCCAGAGCGTAGATCAGGCTCAGCCGCACCGCGCGGCCCCGGGTCACCCCCGCAGAGCCGGCCCCGCCGAGAATCCCGGCGGTGATGGGGATCATCGGGTAGACGCAGGGCGTGAGGCTGGTGGCCAGCCCGGCACCGAAGAGGAGCGGAAAGGCCAGCCAGGGCCGGTCGCGGAGCGAGAGATCCAGAAGGGTGTCGACCTGCACGGCGGTCAGCGGTGGGTCACGGGCTCGGCCAATCCCAGCGCCGCGGGGGCGCGGCGGTAGCGTGACGCCACGTATTCCTCGAGGATCTGGAGAAACTCGGCCACGATGGCGTCGCCCTTGAGGGTGACCAGCAGGCGCCCGTCCACGTAGACCGGCGCCTTGGGCTCCTCGAATGTCCCCGGGAGCGAGATCCCGATGTGGGCGTGCTTCGACTCCCCGGGGCCGTTCACCACGCAGCCCATGACCGCCACCCGGAGTTCCTCCACGCCGGGGCGCTCCTCCCGCCACACGGGCATCTTCTCACGCAGGTGGTTCTGGATCTGCTGCGCCATCTCCTGAAAGAACGTGCTGGTCGTGCGGCCGCAGCCCGGACAGGCAGTGACCTGCGGGGTGAAGCTGCGCAGGCCGAGCGACTGGAGGACCTGCTGGGCGACCTGCACCTCTTCGGTGCGATCGCCGCCGGGTGCCGGGGTCAGGGACACGCGGATGGTGTCGCCGATGCCTTCCTGCAGCAGGATGCTGAGGCCCGCCGTGCTCGCGATGATCCCCTTGGCGCCGAGGCCGGCCTCGGTCAACCCCAGGTGGAGCGGGTAGTCGCAGCGCGCGGCCAGCATCCGGTAGACCTCCACCAGATCCTGCACCCCCGAGACCTTGGCGCTCAGAATGATCCGGTCATGCGGAAGACCCGCGGTCTCGGCCAGTGCGGCCGATCGGAGGGCGCTCTCGACCATCGCTTCCATGGTGACCGCGCGAGCGTCGAGGGGGTCGGCCGCGCGGGCGTTGGCGTCCATCATCTCGGTCAGCAGATTCTGATCGAGCGAGCCCCAGTTGACGCCGATCCGGACCGGCTTCCCGTTGCGGAGGGCCACCTCGATGATGGCCCGGAAATGCTCGTCGGCCCGCTTGCCACCCACGTTGCCCGGATTGATCCGATACTTGGCGAGGGTGCGGGCGCAGTCGGGGTAGCGGGTGAGCAGGAGGTGGCCGTTGTAGTGAAAGTCGCCGATGACCGGGACCGGCACGCCGATCCGGTCCAGCTGTTCGACGATGTGGGGGACGGCCGCCGCGGCGTCCTCGTTGTTCACGGTGACCCGCACCAGCTCGCTCCCGGCCCGGGCCAGGGCGGCGACCTGCGCCACCGTGTCCGCGACGTCGGCGGTGTCGGTGTTGGTCATCGACTGGACCACGATGGGATGGGCGGACCCGATGGAAACGCCGCCGACCTGGACGGTCGTCGTGCGGCGGCGTGTGAGGGGTGGCATGGGGTCAAATATAACGGCAGATTCGGGCATGCCTGAACCCGAGCGCAACGGCCTCCCCCGGGCCGCGATCACCGGCGTGGCCACCTACGTCCCCGACCGCGTCGTCACCAACGCCGACCTCTCCCAACGTCTCGACACCTCCGATGAGTGGATCGTGACCCGCACCGGCATCCGGGAGCGGAGGGCGGGAGCCCCCGGCGAGACCACGGCGAGCATGGGAGCGGAGGCGGTCCGGCGGCTCATGGCCGAGCGATCGCTCGCACCAGAGGACATCGAAGCGGTGATCGTCGCGACGGTCACCCCGGACATGGTCTTTCCCGCCACCGCGTGCCTGATCCAGGACCGCCTCGGCCTGCCCCGTGCCTGGGGCTACGACCTCTCGGCGGCTTGCTCCGGATTCCTCTATGCCCTCACCAGCGGGGCTCAGCTGGTAGCCAGCGGCGTGCATCGCCGGGTCGTGGTAGTGGGAGCCGACCTGATGAGCGCGATCATCGACCCCATCGACCGGACCACCGCCGTGCTCTTCGGCGATGGCGCCGGCGCGGTCCTGCTCGAGCCGGCGGAGCCGGGCTTCGGCGTGCTCGACTTCATCCATCGGGTGGACGGCAGCGGCGCGGGCGACCTCTACATGCTGGCGGGGGGCAGCCAGCGGCCGGCCAGCACGGAGACGGTCACGAACCGCGAGCACTACCTCCGGCAGAACGGGCGGGCGGTGTTCAAGTTCGCGGTGAGCGCCATGGCCGATGTCGTCGAGGCGCTCCTGGCACGACACCAGCTGACCCCGGGGGACGTCGCCGCGGTCATCCCGCACCAGGCCAACCAGCGGATTCTCGACGCCACGGCCGACCGGCTCGGGCTGCCGCGGGAGCGGATGGTCTCGGTAATCGAGCGCTACGGCAACACCACCGCCGCCACCCTGCCGCTCGCCCTGGAGCACGCGGTGCGGTGCGGGAAAGTTCACCGCGGCGACCTCGCGGTGCTGGTGGCCGTGGGGGCGGGCCTGACGCTGGGGGCAACGCTGGTGCGGTGGAGCGGCTGACCGGGGCTCTCAGGCGCGGGAGAATTCCGCCCTGTCGATGGCCGCCAGGTCCTCGGGGGCAAGCGCGAGATCGGCGGCCCGGAGCGAGTCCAGCGCATGCTCGACGCTCCGGGCACTGGGAATCACCAGCACCGCCGGCGACTGCGCGAGGACCCAGGCGAGCACCAGCGCATGGGCGGAGACACCGAGGCGGCGCGCCATCGGTGCCAGCACCGGGTGGTCCGGAAGCTTGCGGTTCAGCCGTCCCCCGCCGACCGGGCTGTAGGCGAGAAACCCGATCCCGCGCTCGGTGCAGTAGTGCAGCACTCCAGTCGCCAACGCCTCCCGAAAGAACGGATTCAGCCGGTTCTGCACCGTCGTCACCGGTACGATCGCCTCGGCGGAGCGGATCTGGTCCACACTCACGTTCGACAGTCCCACCCAGCGGATCTTGCCGGCCTGGCGGAGCTCGCCGAGGGCGCCCACTGATTCCTCGAACGGCACGGCGGGGTCGGGCGCATGCAGCTGATACAGCGCGATCCGCTCGACCCCGAGCGCGCGCAGCGACCGATCGCAGGCGGCGCGGAGATGCTCAGGGCGGCCGTCGGTATCCCAGCGACCGCCGGTGCGCACCACCCCGCCCTTGGTCGCGACCACGACCTGGTCGCGGCCGGGGTGGGCCGCGAGCGCCCTCGCGATCAGACGTTCGTTGTGGCCCGCCTCCCCCTCCTCCAGACAGTAGGCGTCGGCGGTATCGATCAGGGTCACGCCCGCGTCCAACACCGCGCCGAGCACACGCAGGGCGTTGGTCTCCGGCGGGCGGTCCTGGATGGAGAGGTGCATCCCGCCGTAACCGACCACCGGCACGGTGCCGGCATCGGGTCCGAGCGGCCGGGGGATCATCGGAGGAGGAGGGCGCTTCGGAGGAACTCGAGCAGCTCGTCGCGCAGGTCGAAGTAGATCGCCATGGCGTGGGCGGCGCCGGGCACGATGCGGGTCCGTGCGGGGGCAAGCCCCTGGCTCCACGCCGCCACGTTTCCAGCGCCGTCGAACGGGTCGTCCCGCGAGGAGGCGAGATAGAACGGCGCCTGGAGCCGCTCGACGGCCGCCCGGATCCGGGTCGGCCCGTCGGGGGCGATCGCCGGCGCCCCCGCCGCTCCCAGCGTCGCGACGCCCCGGATGCCCGGAATATCGGGCGCGGCGAGCAGCACCCCGCTTCCGCCGACGCTGGCGCCGAGGAGCAGAAGCCGCGAGCCGTCGATGTAGTTCTGGGATACGCCCCAACCGACCGCGCGGAGGATGTCGTTGGGGATGCGGGAGAATCCCACCTTGCCGGCGCTGGCGACGAAGGCGGTGCCGAAGGCCTCTGGCGTCACCCCCTCCGGCGTGTCGATCACCAGCGGTCCTTTGGGCGATACGATCGATGCGCCATGCCCCCGGAGATCGAACGCGAGCGTCGCGACGCCCAGGGCCAGCAAATCGGCCACCAGAGGGGACCAGCTGTCCCTGGTGGCCGGGTACTGGTGAACCAGGACGGCGAGGGGAAAGCCCTGCCCCGCCGCCCCCGGGGGATAGCTGAGAGTGCCCTTGAGGACGAGTCCGTCCCCGGCGGGGACGGACATCTCCAGCGGCGCGAGGCTCACGCCAGACCGAGCTGACGGGTGAGACGACGCCAGTCCTCCGGCGTCACCACGCCCTGCTCGAACAACGGGGTGAGGGTTGCGAGAATCTCCGCCCTGCTGCCGTCGATCCGCCGATCCCGGAGCTCGCTGATCATCCGCGCGAACCGGTGCTCGTATTCATCGGCGGCGAGCGTGCCGTCCTGCCGTTGGGCGCTAAGCTTCCGCAGCTCGTCCGCGACGCGCGCCGGCGTCACGGGCTTGAGCGCCCCTCCCTGCTGATCAGCCGACATGTCGTCTCCCCCGAGATGCGTGATTGGTGCCGGTCTCTCCCTGCATTATGCCTTGGGGCCGCGCGCCGCGTCCAGGGTCGTGGTCGGGGTGGCGCCGCTCCAGGTCACGTCGGCCGTGGGCCCATAGGTCGGAGGCACGCGGTCCTCCAGGAGCCGGAGGCACAGCCCGACCTGGGCGCGGTGATGCGCGGTGTGTAGGACCCGCCGCCAGAACACCCAGATCCGCTCGCGCCGGACATCGAAGAACGGCACCTCGGCCAGCCAGTACGATTCATCCCCCGCGGCCAACGCCGGCAGTCGCGCCCGGGCGAGGGCGATCAGCCGCTCGACATAGCCCGCGACGCCCGGGGCCTCGCCCGGCGGCAGCAGGGACTCCACCGGCGGCTCGACGAGCCCGATGAATTCCGCGAAGAAGCGTCGCTCCGACAGGATCTGATGCGCCAGAATCTGACGGATCGTGCTGCTCCGCCGATGGGGGGCGAAGTCGAGCTGATCGTCGCGAAGCTCGCTCCAGATTGCGGCGGTCTTGTTGGTCTCGGAGGTGTAGGTCTCGACCAGGTGCCGAAGCAGCGGCACCGACCCCACAGGGAGGTCGTCGGCCAGGTAGGTGGCGGGATACTCCATGGCCATCGGATCCTCCGCGAGAATGAGTCCCCGCCGGCGGCGCCGGCGCATGCCCAATCCTAGCGGAGGCTCAGTTGCGGAGGTAATCCACCCGGATTGTGACCCGGTCCGGGTCTGTCGGCATCCGTTCCAGCTCGAGCCGGGCGAGTCCACGATTGAGCCGGATGGCAGTGTCAGCCGTGGTGCTCAGGTCGGCCAGCTCGAGGGTGGCCGCCAGGGTGGGCCACGCGGTGGGCGCGGGTTGGACCCGCGCGATGACTTGCATCGTGCCAATGGCCTGGGCGGCCAGGGGGGTCGGGCGCACCGCCACCACGGCTCCTGGGACCCCAAGAAGCAGGACGGCGGTGAGGCCGCGAGGCGCGCTGAATCGATGACGAAGAATCATCCGATTCGGGATGATGTCGCGAATTTCGAAAGTGCGGAAGAGGCGAACAGGAAAACCCAGCACCCCCACAGGTTAGGCTCACCGCCGGGACCTCTGGAGGAGCCGCATTCGTCAAGAGGTTTGACAGTACCCTCGATCCTCGGTCGCGCAGCCCGGCCAACCGGCTACGCTGCACCCTGTCGCCAGGACACCGTCTGAATTCGCGGCAAGCCGCAACCACTGGCACGCGCATTGCCCCTCCCCCGCCCCGCCGGGGAGCACCAACTCCCCAGAACTACTCGAAGCGGGACCAACCACTTCAGAACCGGGGAGAGAAGCAGATGCGCAGCGCAACCGTCCTTTCGGCGGCCCTGGCCGTCGGCTTGAGCCTCGGCGCTGGTGCGCTGCAGGCGCAGACCAGCGCCAACATCAACGCGACCGCGACCGTCCTCGCGGCGCTCACCGTGACCGGCGCGAACGATCTGCAGTTCGGCAACGTCACGCCGGGCGTGAACAAGACCGTCGCGATCGCCGACGCCGGCGCCGGCCGGTTCGACATCACCAAGGCCGCGAGCAGCGGCGTGGCGCTGTCGTTCACCCTGCCCGCGAACCTAACCTCGGGCGCGAACACGCTGCCGATCGGCACCTGGACCGGCGGGTGGAACACGTCGGCCACTCCGGCTGGCGCCACCTCGTTCACGCCGAGCGCGGCGGCCACCAACACCACCGTCACCGCGGGCACCGCGATCTCGGTCTACGTCGGCGCGACGGTGTCGCCGGCGGCGGCCCAGGCTGCCGGGGCGTACACCGGCGTGGTGACGATGTCGGCCGTTTACTACTGAGCCGTCGGTTCTTTCAGGCCGCGTAGCGCCGGGCGGGGGTGGTTTCGGTCTCCCTCGTCCGGCGCCCACACGACCGGCCTCTGGACAATCTCTCATGCGAGTCTGGACCCTCGTCACCTGCGGCATGCTCCTGGGAGCGGCCACGCCGGCCGTGGCCCAGGTGTCGGTGGCGGGGATTCGCAACCTGGCCTTCGGGCCGGTGATCGTCGGGATCCCGAGCACCGTGGCGCCGAGCGACGCGATCCGCAGCGGACAGTACCGGTTCACCGCGCCGGCTGGTTCGCGGGTCCGGCTCGACTTCGACCTGCCGAGCCAGCTCAACGGGCCGGCCGGCGCCAAGCTCCCGATCAAGTTCGGCAAGACCGACGCGGTCGCCGTGGGCAACGCCCCCGGCAGCGCCCCGACGGTGCTCGACCCGAACCCGAAGGCGAACCTCAAGTACGAGATGGGCGCCAGCACGGCAGCCAACCTCTTCCTCGGCGGTACCGTGACGCCGGCCGCCAACCAGGCACCCGGCAGCTACGTCGCAACCATCGTCATGACGGTGACCATCCAGTGACCCGATCTCTCGTCGCCCTGCTCCTCGCCGCCCTCCCCGCGCCGCTGCTGGCGCAGGGCGTGCTCGTCGCGCCCCACGCGATCATCATCGACCACCGCACCCGGAGCGGCTCGCTCAGCCTCTACAACCCCGGGACGGAGCCCTCGGAGGTCACCCTCTCCACCTTCTACGGCTACCCGGTGACCGACTCGACCGGCGAGTTCGTGCTCCGGACGCCCGAGACCCCGGATTCGATCGCCCAGTCCGCGGCAGGGTGGATCGAGGCGTTTCCCAAGCGCATGGTCCTCGCGCCCAAAGAGCGGCAGACGGTGCGGCTGCTGGCCCGCCCACCGGCGACGCTCGCCGACGGCGAGTACTGGGCCCGAGTGGTAGTGTCGGCCAAGGGCGGCACCGTGCCGGTGAGCGGGGTGGCGGACAGCTCGGGTGTGAGCGTCGGCTTGAGCCTCGAGGTGCGGACCGTGCTCCCGCTGCAGTACCGGAAGGGGCGGGTCACCACCGGAGTGCAGCTCAACGACGTGGTCGCCACGGTCGAGGGCGACAGCCTCGCCCTGCGTCCCCACCTCGTCCGCACCGGCAATGGGGCCTACCTGGGCACCGTGCGCGCCGTGCTGCGGGACTCGAGCGGGAAGACCCTCGCCTCGCTGTCGAGCCCGCTCGCCGTGTACTACGACATGACGCCAAGGCTGACTGCGCCGCTGCCGGTGGCCGGGTTGCCCGCGGGCACCTACCAGGTGCAGATCGAGGCGGCGGCGGAGCGCCCGGATATCGCCCCCGAGCTCATTCTCGCCTCCCCACCCGTGCGCTCGTCGTTGGCGGTCCGGTTGCCGTGAGGCCCAGGGGCCGGCTGCCCGCGCTGGTGCTGGCCGCGACGCTCCTCGCGCCACGCGTGGCGCACCCCCAGCAGTCCGACAGCACCGGCGAGCCGGTGATCGTGGAGCTGTCGGTGGGACGGTACGGCAGCCGCACGGTCGAGGCCCTGCAGGTCGGGCGCGACGTGTTGCTACCGCTTTCGGTCGTCGCGGAGTTGGCGGAGATCCGCTTCCGGCCGGTGCCGCCCGCCTCGGTCGAGCTGGTGATCGAGCCGGGCGCACGCCGGGCGCTGTCCGATCCCGCAACGTCCGAGATCCGCTTCGGCGACACCACGCTCGCGCTCACGCCCGCCGACCGGGTGATCCAGGCCGGCGAGCACTATCTGAGCACCCGGATCCTCGGCGCCCTTCTGCACACCAGCTTCGCCGTGAGCTGGAGCGACCTCAGCGTCACCCTGCTCGACGCGGACAGCCTGCCGGTGGGCCGCCGTCTGGCCCGGAACCGCGCCCTGGCCGCCCTCAGGGGTGGTCAAGGCGAGGCCGTGCCGGACCTGTCGCTCGGGTTCGAACGAGTGCGCTGGGACGGGATGGTACTCGACTACTCGGCCCTGATGCCGGCCACCGACCTGCTCGGCGGCGGCGCGTACTCCGCGAACATGGGCTTCAACCTGCTGGGCGGCTCGCTGGAGGCGGCGCTGGCCAGCGCCGGACCCGCCCGAGGCGGACCGCCCCGATTCGACGCCTCCTGGACCGGCGTCTGGCGCACCTCTCGATGGATCAGCCAGGGCCGGATCGGCGACGGCCTCGCCACCGGCCCTCGCCCACGGAGCGTCCGCGGCATCTCGCTGACCAACGCGCCCTTTCTCCGCAGCTCGTACTTCGATGCCCTGCCGTTCGCCGGCGCCCTCGGACCCGGCTGGCAGATCGAGGCCTACCGCGGTGGCCGGCTGCTCGCGCTGGACTCGGCCGACGCGCTGGGACGCTTTTCGGTGGACCTTCCGGTGGAATACGGCGAGAACCCGGTGGACTTCGTCGCCTACGGACCGTTCGGCGAGGTCCGGGAATTCAACCGGACCTACCGGGTGGCCGGAGACGCGCTGCCGGCGAGCCGATTCGAATACGCGGTGGCGGCCGGCGGGTGCCGCACGCCCGAGTGCACCGCCAACGCCAACCTCGATCTGCGCTACGGGCTGAGCCGCCGGTGGAGCGTGCGAGGGGGAATGGATCGGTTCTGGCGGGACACCCTCCCCGGGCTCTCCCACCCGTACGTCGGCCTCTCGGGCTCCCTGGGCAACGCGTGGGGCGTCAACCTGGAGGGCGTGGCGAACGCGGTCGTGCGGACGGGACTTCGCTACGAGCCAACCGACGAATTCCGGCTGACCGCCGAGTATGATGACTTCGCGACCGGGACCGTGGCGCCGTTGCTCACGCCGCTGGGACGCCGGAATCAGTGGACCTTCACCGCCTTCGCCCGGCCGATTCCCCGGCGGGACGACGTGTACTTCGATGCCACGCTCGACCGGATCGAGGACGCGTTCGGCGGCAGCACCAGCGGACGCCTCGGCGTCTCGTTGTTCGCGGCCCGCATGCGGATCTCGCCCGCGGTACGCTTCACCAGTGCCCCCGCGACTCCGGCGACGACGACGTTAGGCGCGCCACGGACCGCGCTCTCGCTGACCACCTTTTCCCTGCCCTACCCCGAGCTGGGGCCCCTGCTGGGCGCCGTCTCCACCCGGACCTCCTGGGAGGTAGACGTCGCCGGCCGGATTACCGCGGCCGCTGGGTACGTTTCACGTCCCCTGGGGCCATCGCTCCGGCTCGAGACCGGCGCCGGCTGGGCCAAGGGGGCGGGCACCACGTTCGCGCTCTACCTCTCGACCCAGCTGCCCACCGTGCGCTCGACCACCACCGTCACCAGCGGCGCCTTCGGCACGGGCATGACG
Source organism: Gemmatimonadales bacterium (assembly GCA_035688895.1). Classification (GTDB taxonomy): domain Bacteria; phylum Gemmatimonadota; class Gemmatimonadetes; order Gemmatimonadales; family GWC2-71-9; genus CAVVWJ01. The sequence goes on along the minus strand of DASSML010000514.1, from coordinate 3,304 downwards.
CAGTTCGTCCAGGGCTCGCTGCTGTACGATCCGTCGAGCCAGGGCGTGGCCTTCACCAGCGGCCCATCGGTGGAGCGTGCCGGGTTGAGCGGCCGGGTCTTTCTCGACCAGAACGGCGACGGCCGCTGGAACCCGGGAGAGACGCTCCTCTCGGGCGTGCGCCTCAGGGCCGGCTATGTGACCGCGGTGTCGGATTCCGCCGGGCGCTACCGGGTCTGGGATCTCCCCTCGTTCGAGCCGGTGCTGGTCGCCGTGGACTCGACGACCCTCGCGTCCCCGCTCTGGATTCCCACCCACGGATCGGTGAGTGTCGAGACCGGACCCAATCGGTTCCGGGAGCTGGATCTGCCGATTCTACCCGGCGGCGTGATCGAGGGCAGGGTGATGCGCGATACCCCGACCGGGTCCACTCCGGTCGCCGGCGCCAGGCTGCTGCTCAAGCGGAAAGGGACCGACGAAGTGCGGCCACTCACCAGCTTCAGCGACGGCGCGTTCTATCTGATGGGGGTGAAGCCCGGCGAGTACGAGCTGGTCGTGGACGGGACCGACTTGGAGCGCCTGGGGCTGACTGACACGCCCATAGCGCTCAGCATGCCGGCCGATCCCGATGGAGCGACCGTGGGCGGACTGGAGCTGCGGCTTCGCTGACGATCAGGACCGGCCGACGCCGTGGCGCAGACGGAAGGCCCGCGCCTTGGCCCGGCCACCACAGAGCTCCATGGAGCACCACCGCCGGGTCCCGGGCTTGGAATCGTCGTAGAAGGTGAAGCGGCAGGTCTCGTTGGCGCAGGAGCGGTAGCGCAGGCGATCGTCCCGGCCGAGCATCATGGCCAGCGAGGCCGCTACGTCGGCGCAGAGCCGATCCAGCGGGCCGCCGGTGGATACCATCTCGGTGGCGAGCTCTCCGTCCTGCAGCCGCAGACTCACGTGGCGTGGATCTCGGGCCAGCTCGAGGTTCAGCCGACCGATCAGGCCCGCCGACACCGGGCCGCCGTCCCGCCACCGCCGCAGGCCCTCCCGCAGGACCTCCCGGAACTCCCGCAGGTCGCTGAGCTCGGCATCCGAGCGGACCCCGATTTCTCCCGCGTACGGCACGCCTGCCACGTCGGCCCAGACGGGCAGGTCCTCCGGACTCTCCAGGAGGTCTACGGGAATGCCGTCGCGCGCACTAACCGTATTGAGAAGGTCGATGACCAGACGGCCGCCGACCCGGACGAAACCCGCCGTCACGGACTCGTTCATGGTGGTCTCCCGCCCCGCCCTGTATACCCTCAGCGCATCCGATCGGATGCACGGAAGTAACGTGAGCGAGGCCCGCTCGGCCGTCAATACTCAGCAAGCTCTCGGAGGTCCTCCGGCGTGAGCCGCAGCTCGGCGGCGGCGATGTTCTCCTCCAGATGCGGGGTGCTCGAAGTGCCCGGGATGACCAGCATCGCTGGCGAGCGGGCCAGTAGCCACGCCAGGGCCGCCTGGTAGACCGTCACGCCGTGACGCCGGGCCACCCGCTCGAGCGGGCCGCCTTCCTCGATGTCGCCGGCCGACAGCGGGAACCAGGGAATGAACGCCAGCCCCTCGCGCTCGCTGTACTCCACGACGCGATCCCACTTACGGTCTCCCGCGTTGTAGAGGTTCTGGACGGACACGATCGGAACCACCCGGCGGGCGGCGTCGATGTCCTCGACGCCGACCTCGGAGAGTCCGAGGTGGCGGACCAGGCCTTGGCGCTGGAAATCCCGGAGCGCGTCGAACTGCTCGGCGGCGGGGACCTTGGGGTCGATGCGGTGGAGCTGGTAGAGATCGATACGGTCGAGTCGCAGGCGGCGGAGACTGCCTTCGAGCTGGCGGCGCAGGTGCTCGGGCCGGCCGTTCATCACCCACTTGTCGGGACCCGGGCGCAGGAAGCCGCCCTTGGTGGCGATCACCAGCCCGTCGGGATAGGGGTGCAGCGCCTCGGCGATGATTTCTTCGGAGACATTGGGACCGTACGAATCCGCGGTGTCGATGAAGTCGACGCCCAGCTCGACCGCCCGGCGCAGGACTCGCACCGCTTCCGCCCGGTCACGCGGCTCGCCCCAGATCCCCTTGCCGGTGAGCCGCATCGCCCCGAACCCCATGCGATTCACCGTCAGATCACCCAGGCTTATGGTTCCGGCGGCGGCCGCCGATGCCGGCGTCGCACTGCCGCTTCGTCTGCTCATGTGGAGCTCCTTTCTAGAACCCCCGTAACCGGGCGCACCCGCCCGAAGGTTCCCGCTCCCGATGGACCACGCCGACGACCCAACACGACCAGCGGGGCGCCGGCCGAAGCCGGACACCCCGCTGGGGCGCCACGCGGGCGAAGATCGCGACGGCCGAAGCCGCCGTTGCTTCGCTATCTACGGATGACCACGATCACCCGCACTCGCTGAAGCCGCACACGTGGCACTTCATGCAACCCTCGGCGAACTCGAGCTGCGACCCGCAGTCGGGGCAGGCCCCCGACAGCGTTTCCTGCAGTCCCCCGAGCACCATCTGCTCCCCGCTGGGCCCGGTCGCCGGCTGGGCCACGATCGGCGCCGGGGCGGTCGATGCCGCGCTTCCCGGGAGCAGCTCCTGCTGAATGCCCTGCTTCTCGGCCATGTAGCGCTCGATGGCGATACCGACGGCATCGGGCACCGAGAGCACCTTGTTGGGGCCGAGGCCGATGGTACGGTCCGAGCTGATGCCGCGGACCTGGCGATAGATCTCCTTGATCGGGATGCCGGAACGTAGAGCCAGGCTGATCAGTCGGCCCAGGGCCTCAACGTCGGCCATGAGGGCGCCGCCGGCCTTGCCCAGACTCATGAACACCTCGAACGGCTGGCCGCGGTCGTCCTCGGTGATGGTGACGTAGAGCGTCCCGAGCGGCGTCTCCAGCCGGCGGGTCGCGCCGCGCAGCAGCTCGGGGCGGGAGCGCTTCTGCCGCCGCTGCAGGTTTTCGGCCTCGAGGTCGTGCACCATCCGGCGGAGCCGCTCGTTCTCGGCCTCGAGCTCGGCGAGCTGGCCCTTGAGCTCGGGCACCTCGCTGGCCCCGACCGCGATCGCGTGGCCCCCGGCGGTGGCCTGCTCCTGCACCTTCTTGGCCGTGCTGCCGGTGGAGAGGACCTGCATGTCCCGGCTGCCGTCGCGGTACACCGTCACGCCCTTACAGCCGAGCCGGTAGGCCAGCCGGTAGATCTCCTCGACGTACTCCTCGGTGGCGTCGTAGGCGAAGTTGCAGGTCTTCGAGATAGCGCTGTCGTTGTATTCCTGGAACGCCGCCTGCATCCGGATGTGCCACTCGGGC
>DASSML010000513.1:0-2137 GCA_035688895.1 Gemmatimonadales bacterium | reverse complement strand
CCTGCCGGGGCTGGACGGGGTCGATCTGCGGCTCACCGCCTGGCAGCTCGCCGAGGACGAGGCGGAGCGCCGCCTCGCGTCCGCGGTAGAACTTCTGGTGGCCCGCGGCGGCGAGCATGTGTACGGGGAGGGAGAGACCGATCTCGCCGCCCTCGTGCTGGAGCGCGCCCGGCTGGCCGGCTGGACGCTGGGCACGGCGGAGTCGTGCACAGGTGGTCTGGTCGGCGTTCGGCTGACCGAGATTCCCGGCAGCTCCGATGTGTTCCAGGGTAGCGCCGTATGCTACAGCAACCGGCTCAAGACCGAGCTGGTGGACGTCCCGCCGGCGCTGATCGAGGCGAACGGCGCGGTGAGTGAGGCGGTCGCTCGAGCCATGGCGGAGGGGGCCTGCCGCCGCCTCGGCGTGGATCTCGCCGTCGCGGTCACCGGCGTCGCCGGCCCCGCCGGCGGCACGCCGGAGAAGCCGGTTGGGCTCGTCTGGTTTGCCGCGGCCGACCGAACCGGGACCGTGGCGCGCAGCACCGTAGTGCTCGGAACCAGGCGAGAGATCCGAGCCCGCGCCGCGCAGGCGGCGCTCAATCTGCTCCGGATCCGGCTCCCGGCAATCTCCGGCTGATCTCTAGCGCGCGGTCGCGAACCGCTCGACGGCGCGCCGCGCCTCGTCCAGCTCCGGCAGGTCCGGGTCTGCCTTCCGCCAGTTGTGCAGCAGCCTCTGGTAATACTCCCGGGCGGCCGTCGTGTCGCCCGCCTGGCCCGCGGCCCGGGCTCGGCCCAGTAGCGCCAGGGACCGATTCGGGGTGCGCTGAAGAGCGGAGTCGAACGCCGCGGCCGCCTCCGGGAATCGCCCCAGCTCCAGCAGGAGCTCGCCCAGGAGCTCCCCCGCCGGCGGCACGATCGGCGGCCCCACGATAGGCACCCCCTCCTCCAGCTCCGATGCCTTCCTGAGGGCAGCCACGGCGGAGTCCGGCCGCCCCGCCAGCCGGTCGGCAAAGGACGCCAGTTTCCTCTCCATGGCGTGCATCGTCGGCTGGATCGTTTCCCCCGCGGCGGCGAGACTATCGCGGAGACGGCGGTAGCGGGCCAGCGCGCTATCCACCGTCGTGCGGTCGCCCCGGTGGGCCGCACTGGCTGCCGCGCGGAACAGCGGGGCGCCGCGCACCGGCAGTGGCGCGGGCGGCGTGGAATCCCACTGCCGTGTCTCCACCACCGTCTGCACCTCGATCATGGTCTGATACATGTGCACATGCATCGGATTCGAGTCCGAGGTGGCGTAGAGAGCGTCGAGCGAATCCGCCAGCGCGCGAGCTCGGACGAACCGTCCTTGCTGCAAATAGCCGTAATGCAGCCACTGGGCTGCGTGCAGGTCCAGCTCGGAGTTGCCCAGCTTCTTCCGCTTGACCCAGGCCTTCGAGGCGGTCCACGCCGCCTCGTTGGAGGCCACTGCTTCGTCCCACGAGCCGGTCTGCACGAAGATGTGCGACGGCATGTGCAGAGCATGCTCCGCGCGGGGCGCGATCCGGGCGTACCGGCGAGCCACCGGCACCCCCAGCGGCGCCAGAACCGGATCGTCGTAGGCGTGAATCAGGTAGTGCGTCGCCCCCGGATGGGTCGGATTACGACGCAGCACCGCTTCGCTGATCGCCGCCGAGCGCACCGTGGTTCGGAGGTCCGTCATCCCCTCGGGCCGGATCGTGAGGAGAGACAGCGCGTGCAGCGCGGCTGCATCAAGATCATCCGGGTAGCGCTCCTGCACTCGCGCCATGGCGGACTCGTACGCCTGGTACCGTTCCTCGAGCGTGCCCTTCCCATAGAGCGCTTCGACTGCCTCCAGGTAGGCTCGCTCCCGCGCAGTCTTGCCCCGCGCGATTCTCGCCTCCGGGGTGTCGCCCAGGCGCGCCAGCGCCGTACGGGCGGCGGTCGAATCGTGCTGGCCCCAGATCGGGTGATCGTAGGTCAAGGCTTCGCCCCAGTACGCCATCGCGAAGCCGGGGTCCAGTCGTTGGGCCTCGCGAAAGGCCTCCGCGGCATCGTCGTATTCGAAGCTGTGCAGCAGGGCCAGGCCGCGCAGGAAGGCCGGCTGCGCCTTCGCCGCCCCGGAGGTGGGGAAGGTGACGCTGCCGAGGCCGGCGGTCTGGGC
>DASSML010000512.1:0-2417 GCA_035688895.1 Gemmatimonadales bacterium | reverse complement strand
GCGGAGCGGAAGTTCGACGCCCCCGAGTATCAGCAGGCGCTGGACGAGTTCTACGGCAAATACGTCTGGCGCCATCCGGTTCCGGCGGACCTCGACAGCACGATCAAGACCGCCAACATGCAGATCTACAATTACATGCAGGGACCGAGCGAGTTCACCATCACCGGCACGCTCAAGCCCTACGACGTCACCTCGTTGCTCGGGACCATCAAGGTGCCGACGCTGTACACGGTGGGAGAGTTCGACGAGGCCGACCCGAAAACGATCCGACACTTGGCATCCCTGACCCCAGGCGCCAGAGTCGAGGTCATCCCCGGCGCGGCGCATATCACCACGTGGGACAATCCAGACGCCATGGTGCGGGTGGTGCAAACCTTTCTGCTTCAGGCGGATAGCGCCAAGTCGCGGTAGGCGTTGCTGGAGGGCGGGTGTGCCGCCCGTCACGGCCTATATCGCCTCGGTCATTTACGCTGTAAGGTGATATCAGGTGCCCCCCGCTCCGGGGGGCGGTCACCCTGTTCCAGCGCCAAGGTTCGAGCGTGTCCCGCTGCCGCCAACTCATTGCCGCCCATGGCTCTCCGTGGTGGACCCGGGGCGCGTTTGCGCGTCTGGCGCTGGCCTCTCTGGCCGCCGGGTGCGGCGGGGGAGACCTGGTCATCCCCGGCGACGGCGGCGCCCTCTCCATCAAGGTTGTCGCAGGCGACGGCCAGCGCGGGTCGGTGGGCGAGCCGCTGGGCGGGCCCGTCGTGGTGGAGGTGACCGACGCCGGTGACGACCCGGTCGAGGGAGTCACGGTGGAGTTCGCCCTCACCTCCGCCGGCACCGGCGCGGAGATCACGCCGGCGACCGCGCACACCGACGCCGCCGGCAGGGCGCAGGCCTTTGTGCTCCTGGGCGACAAGGTGGGCCTGCAGACCGGGACCGCGAGGGTGGCCGGCACCGGTTCCAGCCCGGCCACCAGCTTCGCGGCCCTGGCCGTGTCGGTGACGGGAGGTGGAACCCCACCCAGCGCGTCGTTCACCTGGAATTGCGATCAGCTCACCTGCGCGTTCACCGACGGGAGCACCGACACCGACGGCAGCGTGACCGGGTGGGTCTGGAGCTTCGGTGACGGCGGTGGCTCCACCGAGCGGAATCCGTCGCATGACTACTCGGCCTCAGGCACCTACAGCGTGACTCTTACCGTCACCGACGACGACGGCTTGAGCGACATCGTCTCTAACCAGGTGACCGCGACCGCCGCGTCGAATGCCTCACCCCGGGCCGAATTCGCGGTCAGCTGCGCGGACTTGAACTGCACCTTCACCGATCAGAGCACCGATGCGGACGGGACAGTCGCGAGCTGGCACTGGGACTTCGGCGACGGCGCGACGTCTACTCAGCGGAGTCCGTCACGCCGGTATGCCTCGGCGGGGCAGTACACGGTGACGCTCCAGGTCACCGACGACGAGGGGGCCACCGATACCCGGTCGCACCAGGCGAATCCGACCGCCCCGCCTACGCCCAACGATCCACCCAAAGCGGAGTTCGAGGTCACCTGCCAGGACCTCCGCTGCACCTTCGTGGATCGCAGCACCGACGACGACGGCACCGTGGCGAGCTGGTCGTGGAATTTCGGCGACGGCAGCTCCTCGAGCGAGCGGAATCCGTCGCACACCTACGCCGCGGAGGGGCGCTACGACGTTCTCCTCATGGTGACCGACGACGACGGCGCCGCCGACACCAAGACCCACCCGGCGGAGCCCACCGCCCCGCCCCCGTCGAACGACCCGCCCCAAGCGGACTTCGACATCCACTGCGACCACCTCGTCTGCAGCTTCGCGGACAAGAGCAAGGACGACGACGGCACCATCGTGAGCTGGCAGTGGAGCTTCGGCGACGGCAGCAGCTCGACCGAGCAGAACCCGATGCACACCTACGGGACGCCGGGCCACTATACGGTCCTGCTGACCGTCACCGATGACGGCGGCGCGTCCACGACCAAGGACCGCCGGGCCGACCTGAAGAAGTGACCGTCCCGGCGTGAGCTCCCGCCGGGACGCCGTCCCGTTCGACCCCCGCCATTACGAAAAGCAGTCGGACCGAGGCGAGCCCTCGTCCGCCGACGAGGTGTTCCGCGACATCTACCGGCGCAACCACTGGTCCGGCCCGGAGTCGCGATCCGGGCTGGGCGCGGGCGCGGACCAGACTGCCGTGCTCGCCAGGGCGCTGCCGGACCTGCTGCGCCGGCTCGGCGTCGGGGCGCTGCTCGATCTGCCGTGCGGCGACTACGGCTGGATGCGGCGGATCGAGCTGCCGACGGTCCGGTACACCGGCGCCGACCTGCTGCCCGAGCTGATCGGGCCGTTGCAGGAGCGCTTCGGCGACGCGATGCACAGCTTTGTGGTGCTCGATCTGACCCGTGACCCGCTGCCGGA
>DASSML010000511.1:0-5713 GCA_035688895.1 Gemmatimonadales bacterium | reverse complement strand
GGCGGTGCCGGCGATGTCGAGGTGGGCCCAGGGGAAGCCGTCCACGAACTCGCGCAGGAACCACCCCGCCGAGATGCTGCCGGCGGGCCGACCGCCGGCGTTCTTGACGTCGGCGATGTCCGACTTCATGAGGTCGCGGTACTCGTCCCAGAGCGGCAGCGGCCACAGCCGCTCGCCGGCGCGCTCACCGGCCTGGCGCACTTCCTCGATCAACTTGTCGTCGGTGCCCATGATGCCGGTGGCGATGTGCCCCAGCGCCACCACGATGGCCCCGGTGAGAGTCGCGATGTCCAGCACGGCCGCGGGCTGATAGCGCCGGGCCCAGGAGAGCGCGTCGCACAGGATCAGGCGGCCTTCGGCGTCGGTGTTGATGACCTCGATGGTCTTGCCGAGATGGCTGGTGATCACGTCGCCGGGCTTGACCGCCGTGCCCGAGGGCATGTTCTCGGTCGTGGGAATGAGCCCGATGACGTGGATCGGCGGCCGCAGCCGGCCCAGCATCTCGAAGGTGCCGAGCACGGCGGCCGCGCCGGACATGTCGTACTTCATGTCCTCCATGTTCTGGGCCGGCTTGATCGAGATCCCGCCGGTGTCGAACGTGACGCCCTTGCCGATCAGCACGACGGGCGCCCCGGTGCCGCCCTTGTACTCCAGGACGATGAACCGCGGCTCCTCCGCGCTGCCCTGCGCCACGGCGAGGAGCCCGCCCATCTTTTCGTGCACGATGGCGGCCTTGTCCAACACGGTCACCGACATGCCGTGCTGTGCGGCCAGCTTCTCGGCCACGCCGGCGACATAGGACGGGGTGCACACGTTGCCAGGGAGCACCTGGATGCCGCGCGCAAGCGTCTGGCCGGCGCCGAGCGCCGCGCCGATCCGATGGCCGCGGCCCAGGGCGTCACTGTCGTCGGCGGAGAGGATGTCGACGCGCTCGAGGGCTGCCTTCTTCTCTTCGGGCGGCCGCTTCATCTCGTTGAACTGCCAGGCCCCCTGCTCCAGCCCCTCCGCGATCGCCTGCCCTGCCTCCTCCGCCTTGACCGACCCGCGGGCCTCCGGCGGCAGATGAAAGGCGCCTCGTGCGACACCGACCGCGCGCATCCGTCGGGCGGCAGCACCCGCGGCGCGCCGGATCGAGCCGCGGGCGATCTCGTCGCCCTTCCCCATGCCGATAAGGAGGATCCGGCCCGCGGGTCCCGGCGGGTAGATCAGTGCCGTTTCGTCGCGCTTGCCGCTGAAATCGCCGGCGGCGAACAGGCGGGCGAGGGCGCCGTCGGTCGAGCGATCGAGCGCAGCCAACGACGCCGGCAGCCCGCCCCGGGCCAATGCGACGGCGAGGAACGGGGTCTCATGTCCGGCCGGTGCAGCCCGGACGACGGTGGTCTCGAAAGGCATGGCGCTCGGCGAGACGGAGGTCAGGTGGAGTCGGAGACGGACGCGAGTCGGGTGGGAAAGTAGGCGGAACGGCGGGGCGATGGTAGGGCGGCGGGCGCCAGCCAGGCGCCCGCGCCATCACCGTCAACCTTCTTCCGCCGGCGTGGGCAGAACCGCGGGCCGCTGATGAGCTGCGCGCCGACCGACCTTGGACGCCGCCCACTCGCGGAAGTCGTCCAGGATCTCGTAGACGGTCGGGATTACCAGCAGCGTGAGCAGCGTCGACGTGATGGTGCCGCCGATCACTGCCCGGCCCAGCGGGGCGCGGAAGTCGGCCCCCTCGCCATGACCGATCGCCACTGGAATCATGCCGGCGATGAGCGCGAGGGTGGTCATGATGATCGGCCGAAGCCGGATCCGGCCGGCCTCGATCAGCGCCTCCCGGAGCGGCAGGTCCCGCTCCCTGGCCCACTTCGCGAAGTCGATCAGGAGGATCGCGTTCTTGGCCACGATGCCCATGAGCAGAATGACGCCGATCAGGCTCATGATGTTGAGCGTGTCGTGGGTCACCCAGAGTGCCAGCACCACGCCGATGAGCGAGAGCGGGAGCGACACCAGGATCGCCAGCGGATCGAGGAACGAGCCGAACTGGACGACGAGGATCAGATACATCAGCAGCACCGCGACGCCCAGCGCGGTGAATATCCGGGTGAACACCTCGGCCTGATCCCGCGCCTCGCCGCCCCAGGTGATGGCGTATCCCGGGGGGAGTCGCAGCCGATCGAGCCGGGCCTTGATCTCCTCGGTGACCTGGGTCAGCGGCGCCCCGGCCACGTTGGCCTGGACGATCACCACCTTGTCCCGGTCGAGGTGATCGATCTGGGCCGGCCCCACGCCTTGCCGGATGGTCGCCACCTGGCCCAGCGGAAGCGTGGCAGGCGGCCCGCCCGCCTGGGCCGGCACCACCAGCGGCAGCTGCGCGAGGTCGGTGATCCGCTCGCGCGCCTGCGGCGCGAGGCGGACGGTCACGTCCCGCGTCTCGCCCGATGGATCCACCCAGTCGCCGGCATCGATGCCCGCGACGGCCGGCCGCAGCGACTGGGCCACCTGGCCTACGGTGATGCCGAGCGAGCCGGCCAGGCCGCGGTTGAGCTGGATCTCGAGCTCGGGCTTCTGCCCCCGAGTCGAGAGCCCGACGTCCACCGCCCCGGGTACCTTGGCCGCCTCGGCCGCGGCGCGCTGGGCCAGTCCGGTGAGTATCCGCGCGACATCGCCCTTCATCTGGATCTGGATCGACTTGAAGGCGCCGCCGAACCCGCTGGTGAACACCGACACCTGCGCGCCCCCGATCCCCTTCATCTGTTCGCGCAGGACCTGGCCCAGCTCGTCCTGGCTGATGTGGCGCTCGGCCTTGGGCACGAGGCGCACATAGATGAGCGCCTGGTCGACCGACGGCGCCTTGAGCGGCACCGGGGTACCGACGGTGGTGTAGGTGTAGCGGACTTCCGGATGCGCCCGCGCGACCCGGGCTGCCTCTTCGGCCTTGATGCGGGTGTACTCCAGGTTGGAGCCCGGCGGCGCCTCCAGGATCATGCTGATCTCGCTCCGGTCGCTCACCGGCACGAAGCCGGCGCCCACCTGCCCCACGATGGGAAGCCGGGACGCGAGCGTTCCCATCAGGGCGAGGGTCCCGAGCACGCCGGCGAGCTTGATGCCGATAGACGGCCACAGGCCGAACCGATTCCGCAGTGGCTTCTGCAGAATCCAGAAGACGCCCCACAGCCCCAGCAGCACCGCGGCGGCCGCCAGCACGCCACGGGCGGGAATCGTGAGCGCGGCGATGAAGGTCCCGAAGGCCAGGCCGACCATCATGAGCCGGTGATCCAGGGCCCAGGCGATGAGCTCCTTGTACCGGTCGGCCATGCGGTCGAACCAGCGGTTGAAGCGGTCCAGCGTCCGCGCGATCGGATTCCGTCGCTCGTGCGCTTCCGTCTGGGGATCCGCCCAGTAGGCCGAGAGCATCGGGTCGAGCGAGAACGACACGAAGAGCGAGACCAGGACGGCGCACGCGATGGTGAGCGCGAACGGCTTGAACCACTGGCCGGCCACCCCGTACATGAAGGCCACGGGCACGAACACGGCGACGATGGAGAAGGTGGTGGCCGCGACCGCCAGGCCGATCTCGTCGGTGCCCTCCCGGCTGGCCTGATAGTGGTCCTTCCCCATCTCGATGTGCCGCACGATGTTCTCGCGCACCACGATGGCGTCGTCGATCAGGATGCCGATGGCGAGTGACAGCCCCAGCAGCGACATCGTGTTCAGCGTGAAGCCGAAGGCCCACACCGCGACGAACGAGGCCAGTACGCTGACCGGCAGCGCGAGGCCGGTGATGACGGTCGAGCGCCAGGAGTTGAGGAACAGGAACACCACCAGCACGGTGAGGAGCGCCCCTTCGATCAGCGCCTCCTGCACGTTGCGAACGGCGTGGTGCACCCGGTCACCCGCATCCTGCACCACCTCGAGCTTGACCCCCGCCGGCATCCGCTGCTGCAGCGCCGCCACGTGCCGATGGATCACGTCGGTGACCTGGGTGGTGCTGTACCCCTTGGCCTTGAGGATCTCGATGCCGACCGCCTCGCGGCCGTTGTAGAGCGCCTGATCCCGCTGCTCCTCGGTGCCGTCGAGGGCGTTGGCCACCTGCCCCAGCCGGATCACCTGGCCGTTCCGCTCCGCCACGACCAGCTGCTCGAAGTCCTGAGGCGAATCGAGACGACCCTTGAGCCGGATGGCGCGCTCGTCGAGCGGGCCGTTGAGCCGTCCGACCGGCGCCGCCAGGTTCTGGCTCTCCAGGGCCTGCACCACTTCGGCCACGCTCACGCCGGTCGCCTGCAGGTCCGCCGGGCGCAGCTGGACGGTGAGCTCGCGCTCCAGTCCGCCGACCACGGTCGCCTGGGCGACGCCGGGGACCGTCCGGAGGTCCCGCACGATCATCGGGTCGGCGATGCGGGTGAGGACCGCCGTGGGAACCGTGGCGGAGGTGAGCGCCAGGGAGACGACCGACTGCTGCGACGGATCGAAGCGGGTCAGGACCGGCTCCTCCATCTCGGTCGGCAGGTCCTGCCGCTTGGTCGAGATGGCGTCGCGGATGTCCTGCGAGGCCTCCTGGATGTCCTTCTCGAAGTCGAAGAACACGGTGAACTGGGCCAGACCGTCGGTGGCGCTCGCCTGGGTCTTGGACCAATCCAGCCCGCTGATCGAGGAGAAGGACTCCTCGATCGGGTCGACGATCTCGCGCTCCACCGTCTCGGGTGAAGCGCCGGGATAGACGATGGTCACCCCGATGATGGGCTGCTGGATGTCGGGAAACTCGTCGGTCTGCAGATTGAGCAGCGCGGCGATGCCGAACGCCACCAGCGCCACCATGGCGGTGATGGTGACGATGGGCCGATGAATGGCGAAGTCGGAGATGACCATCAGCGCTGCGCCTCTTCCTCGAGCACCCGCACCCGCGTTCCGGGCGCGACGCCCTCGGCCGAGCCGAGGAGCACCGTGTCTCCGGCCGCGATCCCCGACTTGATCTCCACCAGCTCGGCGACCTCGTCGCGCAGGCCGAGCTGGACCGGCGTTTCCACCACCCGGCCTGCCTGGAGCCGGTGGACGACCGGGCTGGTGCCCCGGTTGTCCACGGCGGTGATCGGCACCGCGACCGCGCGCTTGCTCTCGGTGGCCACCCGTCCCTCGGCGAAGAGTCCGGCCGTAAACGACTGCTGCGCGTTGGGGACCGAGGCGTAGATCCGCACCTGTCGCGTGCTCGGGTCGACCACCGGATTGATCCGGTCGATGCGTCCGGTCACCCGCTGATCGGTCCCGGTGACGGTGAACTCCACCGGCATCCCGATCTTGAGCCGCTCGATCTCGTTGGCCGGCACGCCGGCCTCGAGCCGCAGGCGGCGCGGATCCACGATGGTGTAGAGCGCGGCGCCGACCTGGACCACGTCGCCCGCGCCCACGTGACGCTCGCTCACGACGCCCTCGAACGGCGCGCGGATCCGGGTATCGCCCAGCTGCTTCGAGGCGGCCGCGTAGCGTGCCCGGGCGTCCTCCAACGCGCCTTCGGCGTTGGTGGCGTTGAGCCGGGCGGTCTCCAGATCGCGCTCCGGCACCGCCCCGGCCTGCTCCAGCCGTTCCGACCGCTCCTGATTGCGCTTGGCCAGCTCGAGCGCGGATTCCGCGCTCCGCACCGCCGACCGGGCCGACAGATAGGCGTCTCGGACGGCGGCGTCGTCGAGGGTGGCCAGCAGTGCGCCCTGCTTGACGTGCTCGCCGGCCTCCGGGCCGGTCC
>DASSML010000510.1:0-7534 GCA_035688895.1 Gemmatimonadales bacterium | reverse complement strand
GGAGGAAGTACTTGAACAGCTCCTCCCGGAGCTTCTGGTTGTCGGGGCCACCCGCAGCATCTGCTTGTAGGCGACCAGCGTATTCGCCGTGTCGTTGGCCTGCTGGTACTGCGTGGCCAGGGCGGTCCAGACCGGCAAGCTTTGTGGGTCACCCTTGGCGGCGGCCTGCAGCTCCTTCACGATGTCGGCCCGCGACGCCTTCTTGTCCTGCGCGAGGAGCGCGAGGCAGTAGTGCGCCAGCCCGTGGTCGGGCAGCATCTTGATCGCCTTCTGGGCGGCTTCCGCGGCCTTGTCGGGCTTGCTCTGCCGCTGATCGATGCAGGCCTTGGCCTCATCCAGCGATTCGACCGCCGGCTGGAGGGCCGAAGCCAGTCGCTTCCCGAACGCCTGGGGAGTCTCGCCCGCGGTCTGGGTCAGGGCGACCACGTTGCCGGCGTCATCGTTCGTGCCGGTGAGGCGGGCCGTCACCGTGAATCCATTCGCACTCTTGGCGAGCGTCGAGTTGACCAGGAAGCGAGCCTGAATGTTCTTGGCCAGGGTCACGGCGAGCGCCGGACTCAGAATGGCGTCCTTCGGATAGCCGTACTGGGTCAGGGCGTCGTTCATCTGCGCCTGCTCGATGACGGTGTAGTCCCGTCCGACCACGTCCTTCATCTCTTCCCGCATGCCGGTCCCAATCGCCACCGCCGGCGCCGAATCGGCCGGGGCGAACGCGAAGGGGTTGGCGACCATGAATCGAGGCGCATTGTTGACCGTGGTGGATTGACCACCGCTTCGCCGGGGAATTCCCTGCGCAGCCAGCGGCGCGGACACCGCACCACCGAGGGCCACCAAGGCGACGAGACGCGACAGGTACATGCCAAAGCCTCCACAAGGGATTGGCCCTCAGAGGGCCAGCATCAGCCGCGCGACCCGCGCGGGTGCGATGGGCGAAGAGGGATTCGAACCCCCGACATCCTGCGTGTAAGGCAGGCGCTCTGAACCAGCTGAGCTATTCGCCCGGGGAACTGACCCTAACCCAACGAGATAACCTACTGCGCAGGGACCGTGCCGTGACGACCAACACCAGCCCTCAGAGTGCGATTCCCAAGGGAAAGAGAACGCAGTAACCGAGGACCAGAATCACCGCCGCCGCGCTCGGATGTCCCGCACGGAGGGTGAGATACCCGGCCACCAGGACAACAAGCGCGAGCGCCAGAATAATGAGGTTCCGTCGGGCCAGGACGAACCGTCGTGGCGGAGATCCCGCGGCTTGTGACTGGGAACGGGTCGCAGACATAGACGATGACGCTACCACCGATCTCGGGTCGGGTCAAGTTCAGGCCCCGGTTCGGTTTCCGGCTCCACCACCCACCCATCGTCCAGTGCGGCGCGGCGCTCGCGGTCCATCCGGCGGCGAAAGTGTACCAAAACGAGGACACCCACGGCAATGAGGAGCCAGCCGCCGCTGGCCAGCAGCCAGGTCACGAGGCTGTACCGCCGGCGAACCGACCGCTGCCACTCCTCCTCGAACCGATCGAGGGTCAGGCCCGTGGTGGCGAGGACCACGGCCTCGAAGTCGTCTCCGGCCGCGAGTCGGGCCATGAGCGGCTCGAGTGTCCCCGAGGGGTTCCGTCGGGCCAGCTCGGTGACGGCGGAGACGGCCAGCGCGTACGCGGCATCGGCGGTGGAGGTCGCGCCGCGGAGCGAGGCGTCGAGCCGCGCCAGGGAAGGCAACGCGCCACGTGCCACGGAAAGATTGAGCTCCAGGAGTCCCAGCCGCTCCCACTCGCCCGCCGCCCAGCCCGCGTAGCCCTCATCGAACCACAGGGGGACCCGCCCCTTCACCACCTCGTGCAGGGTGAGGTGCGCGATCTCATGGCGCAGAATCCGCGGGAGCTCCTCCCCGTCGGCCCGGAGGACGATGGTCCGGCTCTCGGGCAGCGCGACGGCTGCCGCCCACGGGGGAGCCCGTCCACGGGTGAGCGAGTCGAGTCGGCGGGCATCGGGGACGATGATGAGACGGAAGGAATCAACCGCGCGAAGACCCAGGCCGGGCCACTCGGTGGGCCGGATGGCCTCCCGCGCCAGCTCGGCGGCGAGCTCGAGCTGCGCGGGCCAGGCGACGGCGGTCACCTGCCCCACCTGCACGACTCTGGGCGGCTCGGGCGCGTCGGACCGCAGCGCGCCCAGGCCGAGCAGCAGGATCAGGATGCCAGCGTTCGCGGGACCTCACCTCCGGCCGCCACCAGATCCAGCATCTCCTTACACCGCTTGGCCCAGGGGTTGAACTTGTTGGCCTTGTGACCGTCGGCCCAGCTCTGCCGGGCGGCGTCGCGCTCACCGGTGAACCAGAGCGCCCGGCCCAGCTCGAAGTAGGCTTCGATCAGGTTCGGCCCCAGCGCCAGGGTCTTGCGGAAGAAGGTCTGGGCGTCCTCATACATCTCGCGTTCGAGATACACCAGACCAAGATAGTAGTGTGCGTAGAGCGTGGCCTTGCGGTCGTTGTCCAGCCGGATGGCTTTCGAGAGATGCTCGATCGCCTCGCCGAAGATCCGTTTCTTCAGGCAGATGTAGCCGACGTTGATGCGGGCGAGCGAGTTGGCGGGCTCCTTCATGAGGACCTTGGAGAAGGTGGCCAGCGCGTCGTCGTAGTCCTCGTGGAGCATCTGCGCCCAGCCCAGGAGCGATTGCGCCTGAGTCGCCCCCGGCGACAGGGCCAGCGCCTTGTCCAGGGCCTGGATCGCGCCCCCGTAGTCCCCCAGCGAGATGAGACTCCAGCCCTTCTCGATGAAGGTAGAGGCCCCCAGGTGATCGGCGTGGACCGCCGGACGGGTCCCGGTGAACTGCGGCGCCGGGGCCGGGCCCTGGGGATTCGCCGCGGCCGCGTTCGCCTGCTTGTACCGGTCGACCAGGGTCCGGATGTCCTCCTTGAGCTGACCCAGGTCGGTCAGCGCGCCGTCGACCCGCTTGAACAGGGCGATGATGTCGCGCTTGATGGCCTCCCGTCCGGCCGGGTCCGGGGCGTCGGCCAGGCGCCCCTCGATCTCCTGGTATTGAGTCCGAAGCGCGGTCAGCCACGATTCACTCATCTCAGGTTCCCACTCCGCTCAGGGACAGCCGCTCGGTCGAGGTGAGCAGCTTGCGTGCATTGAGAATGATGATCGTCCGACCCGGACGAGGCACGATCCCGGCGATATAGGTCGCCGCCAGGCCGCTCACCATCGGACCCGGCGCCGCGATGGTCGTGCTGTCGACCCGCAGCACCTCCCGGACCTCGTCCACCAGCACCGCCACCCGCTGGTCGCCGAGATCGAGCACCATGACCCGGGTCTCCTCCCGGATCGGGGCGTCGAGCTCGAAGCGCTTCCGCAGGTCCACGACCGGCACTGCACCCCCGGCATAGGGAATGACGCCTTCCAGGAACTCCGGGGCCTTGGGCAGCGGAGCTGGGGACTCGTAGCGGAGGATACGCTCGATCTGCAGGATGTCGAACGCGAACTCCTGGGAGCCCAGGCGGAAGCTCACCACCTGGATGTGGTCGGCCGTGTTCATGCGGACGTGGTCTCCGAGATGCGCGCCACCAGGGCGGTAAGGTCGAGCAGGGGCACCAGACCCTCCGGCCGCCGGGCCACGGCCGCGGCGAACGGCAGCCTCGATCCGGGAGGTACGGGGTGCCCCGGCTCGGTGAGGACCTCCTCGGCGTCGTCCACCTCGAGGCAGAGGGGACGGCCGTCGACCCGCACGAGAATCGTGGTCGCGCCACGGCGCTCCGGACACGCGGTACCGTCGAGCAAGGCTTCGAGATGGACCACCGGCATGATGCCTTCGCGCGCGGTGGTGACGCCCCGGACCGCCGGCTCCTGCGCGGGGACCGGATAGATCGGACCGGGGTCGAGGACCTCGACCACGTCGGCCAGGGCCAGTCCGATTCGCCGCGAGCCGGCCCGGACCAGGAGCCAGGACCCGGTCATGACGACCGCCTCCGGCTCAGCTCCTCGGTCACCAGCGCCGCGATACGGCCGACCGGGACGACATGCCGGGCCCCGCCCGCCTGGCGCGCCGCGTTGGGCATCCCGTAGATGGCGGAGGTCTCCCGGTCCTGCGCGATTCCCACGCCGCCGGCGTCGTGAATCCGGCGGAGCCCGTCGGCGCCATCTCGACCCAGGCCGGTGAGCACGACCCCGACCGCCTGGTCCCCGTACACCTCCGCGACGCTGCGAAAGAGGGGATCGGCCGCCGGGCGGACACCCCAGATCGGCGCATCCCGGTCGAGCACGAGGCGGGGTCCGTCGGGGCGGACCACCACCCGCATGTGGTAGTCGCCCGGAGCGACGTAGGCCGTGTCCGCGAGCAGCGGCGTATCGTCGGCGGCCTCGACCACCGACAGGCGACTCTGCGCCGCCAGTCGCTCCGCGAGCGATCGGGTGAAGCGAGGCGGCATGTGTTGAACGATGACCACCGCCGCGCCAAGCCCGGTCGGCAGGCGGGGCACGACCTCCACCAGGGCCCGGGGCCCTCCGGTCGAGGCGGCGATGGCCACGCAGGTCCGGGCCCGCCCCGCGACCGCCAGATCGAGCCCGCCGCGCGGCGGCGACGAGGGACGGGCGAGTACCGGCAGGCGGTGGATGTCCGCGGAGCGGGCGGCGCGCAGCACGCCGACCAGCCGATCGGCGAACCGGCTGGCCGCGGCGTCCGAGCGCTCCTCTTCCTTGGCCACCAGGTCCACCGCGCCCAGCTCCAGCGCGCGGATAGCCGCCGCGGTCCCCGGGCCGGCATAGGAGCTCACCACCACGATCGGCCGGGGCGACTCGGACATGATGTAGCCGATGGCGCCCAGGCCATCGAGCTCCGGCATCTCGAGGTCCATGAGCACGAGGTCGGGAACGTGGTCGTGCACCTTCTTCAAGGCGTCCATGCCGTTCCGGGCCGTGGCGACGACCTCGAACTCGTCGGTGCCGTCCACCACCTCGCTGAGGAGGCGGCGGAAGAAGGGGCTGTCGTCCACCACCAGGACGGTCCGCCGCTCAGAGCGTATGGATACCATGCGCCACCGAGCTGACTTCGAGGAGCCCATCGGCCACGGTGAGCCGGACGGTGCGGCCGTAGTCGCCGCCCACCGATTCCCCCGTGAGCGGGATGCCATGCTGGTTGAGGGCCTGCCGGGAGGCGACCACGTTGCGGTCGCCCATCTGGATGGTGCCGGGCGCGGCGAGGGAGGAGAACATGCTGGCGCCGCCCACCAGCCGCCCCGTTAGGCGACGGGGCGAGGCACCGCACTGGCTCATCAGCTCCAGCAGCCGTGGCACCGCCGTCTGGGGAAACTTGGCCGGGTTGCTGTCGTCCCGACTGAGCCCGGGCGAGGGCAGCAGGACGTGCGCCATCCCACCGATCCGGGCGACCGCGTCGTAGAGCACGATCGCGACGCAGCTGCCCAGTCCGACGGTGATCAGCGTCTCGCCCGTGCCGGCCACCTGGAGGTCGGCCACGCGCACGACCTTCTGCCGCGTCCTCACGCCGGCCTCCGGTAGATCCGCTCGCGGGGGTCGATCAGCTGCAGCCGCTCTCGCGCGGGACCGAAGAGGGTCTCCACCTTGCCGAGCACCAGATATCCGCCCGGCGCGAGCGAGTCGGTAAACACCTGGAAGAGGCGCTCCTGGGTCGCGCGGTCGAAGTAGATCACCACGTTGCGGCAGAGGATCAGGTGATAGTCCCGGCGCAACGGCCGTTGGCGGCTGAGGTCCAGCTCGGTGAACGCCACCAGGCGGCGCGCCCGCTCGACCACCTGCAGGTCGACGCCGGCGGGCTGGAAGTACGCCCCGGTGAGGTCCGGCGGGAGCTCGGAGAGCATCTCCCGGCGGTAGACCGCGGCCCGCGCACGGTCGAGGCAGGCACGATCGATGTCGGTGGCCTCGATCCGGGTCCGGCCCAGCGCGTCCGCACGACCAGCCTGCTCGAGGTGCTCGACCACCAGCATGGCCAGGGTATACGGCTCCTCGCCCGACGAGCAGCCCGCGCTCCAGGCCCGGAAATCCCGCTTACCGCCGTCCACCAACGCCGGCACCAGATCGCGGCGGAGTACCGACCAGGTGTCAGCGTTGCGATAGAAGCGGGTGACGTTGATGGTGAGTGCATCCCGCAGGCGCTCGCATTCCTCCGGGCTCCGCTCCAGCAGCGCGCGATACTCGGCATAGGTATGGACGCCACACGCCCGCATGCGGACCGCGATGCGTCGGCGGACGCACTTGTCCTTGTACGCCTCCAGCATCATGCCCGCGCCCCGGGCGATCTGCCGGGAGAGCTCCGCGAAGGCGGCGTCGTCGGCCGGCGTCACGGGACCAGGTCCAGCATGTCGAGGTTGGCCCGGGCCAGCTCGTGACCGGGGTTGAGCGCGGTCGCCCGACTCCAGCCGGCCCGCGCCGCGCCGTGGTCACGCCGCTTATAGGCGATGTTCCCCAGCTTGAAGTACAGATCGTCGCCCAGGTCGGGCGAGAGCTTGGCCGCGCGCTCGTAGGCCTCCTTGGCGTCGTCGTAGCGTCCATTGCGGTAGAGGATGTCGGCCAGGTTCTTGGAGACCTGGGGCAGCGACGGATCCTCAGCCAGCGCCGCGCGAAGCGCCGCCTCCGCGCCCGTCATGTCGCCGGTCAGCTCGAGCAGCACGGCCAGGTTGTTCTGCAGGACGGCATTGCCGGGGAAGGCGGCGGCACCGTCCCGGGCGGCCCGCAGGGCGCCATCGGTGTCGTCCAGCCCCGCGCTGGCCAGCGTCGCCGCCCAATACCACACCGCCGGCGCCGGCTTGCCCCCGAGGAGCTCGAGCGCCCGGGCCAGTCGGCCTTGCGCCACCTGATGCTCGCTCCGGCGCAGCGCGATGAGGCTCCATCCCAGCATGACCCGTGCATCGTTGCGGGCCCGGCCCGCGGCGTCGCCGGCCGCGGCCTCGGCCTCCTCCAGCCGGCCCAGACGCTCCAGCGCCACGCCGAGGTTGTGCAGCGCCGCGGCCTGCTGGCCCCCCGCGTCGATGGCCTGCCGGAAGGCGTTGGCCGCCTCCTCCCAGCGCGCCTGGCGCAGCGCGATGAGGCCGAGGAAGAACGGCGCCCCCGAGTCGCCCGGGCGGAGATCGGCGACCCGGCGGAACTCGCGCAGCGCCTCGTCGAACATCGAGGCCTTGTAGAAGGCGACGCCGAGGTTGCGATGTTCCTCCACCCGCGTGTCGTTGACGCGGGGCGCGGTAGCCTCGGACGTGCCGACCCGGTGGGCGAACCCGGCCGTAATCAGGCCGAACAAGGCCTTCCCCGCCTCGAACTCGGTCAGCCCCGAGCGGTCGAAGACCTGCTGGACGTCGCGGCTGCCGTCGAGCAGCGGCAGCAGCCGATGCTGCTCCGGCGAGAGCTCCGGCGCCGATTGCCCCACGTGGGCGCGGTCGACCGAGAAGATGATGTCGAAGCTGGGAATCTTCTTCTCGATCAGACTCCACTCATCCACCCGGCGAGCGCCCTCGAGCAGCAGGAACTCGGGATTGATCCGGACCAGGAGATCCTCCCGCTCCGGGCGGACG
>DASSML010000509.1:0-6182 GCA_035688895.1 Gemmatimonadales bacterium | reverse complement strand
CCGGCTCATCTGCGAGTCCTACGTGACCTTCTGTCGCACCAAGCCGTGGCAGGAGGCCTGCGCGTCGTCGCTCACCGAGCTGTTCGCCCCCAAGATCCATCAGCAGCGGATCGAGGCGTTTCCCCGGCACTATCCGTGGATTCCGCCCGAGGCGCTGGACTACTTCAAAAGCCGTCTGGTCCAGGCGCCGAGGGACGTGGGCCACGGCCTCAGGATCGTGCGGTCGTGGGCCGTTACCCCGGAGCGGCAGCAGCGGGTGTTCGAGGCGCTAGCCTTCAAGCTGGAGATGCTCTGGGCCATGATCGACACCATCCACAACGCGTACCGCGAGGAGTGAGGGTGGCGCTCGGGCCGGACACCGTGCCCCGCCTCTGGCGGCTCGCCCGGCTGGACTACGATCCGGCCCGGCAGCGGCCGGTGCTGCTCTACCCCGAGGGCGCCGTCCTGCTCAACGACACCGGCCTGGCCATCCTGCAGCTGGTGGACGGCAGCCGCAGCGTGGCCGATATCGCGGCCGAGCTGAGCCGACGGTACGAGACCGACGTGACCGCCGACGTCACCGAGTATCTCTCGGGTCTGGCGGAAAGAGAGTTGATCCAATGACCAACGAACGGCCGACCACCCTGCTCGCGGAGCTGACCCATCGCTGTCCGCTCCGCTGTCCCTACTGCTCCAATCCGCTGGACCTCATCCGGGCCGAGGCCGAGCTCACGACGGACGACTGGAAGCGGGTGTTCAGCGAGGCCCGCGCGCTGGGCGTGCTGCAGCTCGGCCTGTCGGGCGGGGAACCCCTGGTACGGAAGGACCTCGAGGAACTGGCGGCGCATGCCCGGGGCCTCGGCCTGTACAGCACGCTGGTCACCTCGGGGCTCGGCCTCACCCGGCAGCGGGCCGAGCGGCTGCGCGCCGTCGGACTCGAGCATGTTCAGATCTCGATCCAGGACGCCGACACCGCGACCGCCGAGCGGATCGCCGGGGTGAGCTCGGTCAAGCAGAAGCGGGCGGCCGCGGCCATCGTGCGAGAGCTGGGCTTCGCCTTCACCGTGAACGTCGTGCTCCACCGAGCCAACCTGGATCGGATCGGAGAGATCATCGACCTGGCGGCGAGCCTGGGGGCGGACCGGCTGGAGCTGGCCAACACCCAGTACTACGGCTGGGGACTGGAGAACCGGGCCGCGCTCATGCCGACCCGCGACCAGGTGACTCGGGCGCAGACCATCACGCAGGAGGCGATGGCGCGCTACCGAGGGAAAATGCAGATCCTCTTCGTCCTTCCCGACTACTTCGAGCAATATCCCAAGCCGTGCTACGGCGGGTGGGGCAAGGTGTACCTGGTGGTGGCGCCGGACGGCAAGGTGCTGCCCTGCCACGGCGCGACCCAGATCACCACCATGACCTGGCCCAACGCCCGGGAGCGCTCGCTGGAGTGGATCTGGCAGGAGTCGCGCGGGTTCAACGCCTTCCGGGGCGACACCTGGATGCGCGAGCCCTGCCGCTCCTGCCCTCGGAAGACGGTGGACTTCGGCGGCTGCCGTTGCCAGGCGTTCGCGCTCACGGGCGCCGCGGAGAACGCCGACCCCGTCTGCATCCTGAGTCCCGACCGAGGCCTCATCGACGCCGCCGTGGCGGAGCCGGGCGACGTCGAGTACCGCTACCGCATCCTGGCGGGCGAGCCGCAGCGGGCGTGACCGAGCCGCCGGCCATCGCGTGCGAGGGCCTCGGTCGGGACTACGGGCCGATCCGGGCGCTCGATGCGCTGGATCTGGTCGTCTCCCGAGGCAGCCTGGTGGGCGTGCTGGGACCCAACGGCGCGGGCAAGACCACCGCCATGCTCCTGCTCGCGACGCTCCTCGCCCCCGATCGTGGCGCCGCGCGCATCTTCGGACACGACGTCACCGGCGATCGGGCCGCCGTACGGCGACGCCTCGGGCTCCTCTTTCAGGAAACCAGCGTCGACGGCCTTCTCACCGTGCGGGAGAACCTTCTCTTCGCCGCCCGGCTCGCGGGCATGGGCGGTCGGCTGGCCCGGGCGGCCGTGGCCGATGCGATCGAGCGGGGCGGGCTCGGCGCCCACACTAATCGTCCCGCGCGCGAGTTGTCCGGCGGGTGGCGCCGGCTGGCCGATATCGCGCGTGCCACGCTGCACCGCCCCGACCTCCTCATCCTCGACGAGCCGACCGTCGGCCTCGATCCCGAGCACCGCGAGATGATCTGGAGCATACTGGATCGCGAGCGGCGGGAGCACGCTACCACCATTCTCTTCTCGACCCACTACCTCACGGAGGCGGAGCCGGCCGATCGGGTGGTCCTGCTGGCCGCGGGAAAAGTCGTGGCCCAGGATGCGCCCGATCGGCTGCGGGCCGGGCTGGGCGAGGAGATGGCCGACATCGACGGCCCCGGCGCCGAGCGGCTCGCGCGGGCGCTGCGCGGCCTGGGAGCCGCGCGCACGATTTTCCGGACCGGCAGGGGCTTTCGAGTGGGACTGGTCGGGCCGAGGGAACCGGTGGTCGAGCTGGCCGGCAGCGCGCCCGACGTGACCCGCTTCGCGCTCCGGCCGGTCAGCCTGGAGGACGTCTACTTCGCCTCGACCCGCGGCGCGGACGAGCCGGCGGAGCCGGTGCCGGCATGAGCGCCTGGAGCGCGGTGTACGGGATCGTGGCTCGGGACCTCACCCGCACCACCCGGCAGACCAGCCGGCTCCTCGGCGGTATCGCTCGCCCGTTCATGTGGCTGCTCCTGGTCGGGACCGGGTACAACGCGATCGCCCGGCTGGAAGGCGGTCTCCCCTACCAGGTCTACGTCTTTCCCGGCGTGATCGCGATGGCGGCGCTGTTCGGCGGGACCCTCACGGCGGTCTCGACCGTGTACGACCGCGAGTTCGGCATGCTGCGCCTCATGCTGGCGAGCCCGGCCGGGCCTGCGGCGGTGCTGCTGGGGAGGGTGCTCGCCGCGAGCATGGTCGGCATCCTCCAGGGCGGGGTTGTCCTCGCGGTGGCGCCGCTGGTTCTCCCGGTCACCGGCGAGCGCTGGCTGCTGGCGCTGGGGGCGCTCGCCGCGGTCGCCGCGATGAGCGCCACACTGGGCCTGCTCGTCGCCGCTCGGCTTCGCTCGGTGGAGAATTTCGCCGGGATCATCAACGTGATCCTGTTTCCGCTCCTCTTCCTGAGCGGCGCGCTCTATCCCACCGGCGGAATGCCGCCGGCCCTCAGAGCCGTGGCGCGGGTCAATCCGGTCACCTACGGCGTGGACCTGCTCCGGCACGCGTTCGGCCAGCCGGCGGAGTTCGCGCTCCCGACCGACCTCGCCGTCGTCCTGGGGGTGATGGTTGTGGGCTTTGCCGCGGGCACGCTGCTGTTCGATCCGGAGCAGCGCTTCACGGCGCGCGGTGCGCGCCGACCCTCCGACCCGGCGTCAGCGTCGGCCTAGCGCCGCTCCAAGCTCAGGAACAGGGCCGGGGAGGGAGTCGGGTCAGGCTGACGTGCTGCACGACTCGGGAACGGACCGGCGCCCGGATCCGCCCGGCGGCGGGAATCGAGGTCTCGATCGTAATCTCCCGCTCCCGCTCGACCAGGCCGACCCGCGGATCCCAGAGCATGGTGCCCTGTTCGGTCGTCGTCTGTGTCATCGCGACCGGCACGGTGTCGCCCCGAGGCGTGGTTTCGTTGGCGCGGCGACGCTGATCGACGGCGAAGCGAAGGAGGGCCCGGCCGCCGACCACCGTGTCGGCCAAGCGGGAAATCGTCAGGTCCGGACCCTGCCAGGACCTACCCGGGCGGAGCGGGGCAGGCGGGAGCGGGGGAAACAGGTCGTCGAGCGCGGCGGAGAGATCCGCCACCTCCGCCACCTCGTCCGGGACGTAGGGCCGGACCTCGGGCGCGTACTGACCGATCGAGTCGAGCCGGCCGCGATATCGGCCGCCGATCAGCCCATCGGTGTCGGGGATCAGCTCGCCGGCCGGGGTGCGGCGACTGATCGCGAGACTGTCGTACCATCCCTCCACCGCGATCGCCCCGGCGCTGTCACGCGCGCGAAACTGCCAGAGCCCATGGCGCTCGGCCGCGCCTTCCCCTTTTGCGCGGGGCGTACTCGTCGCGATCTCGCTGCGGGAGTTTTCGGCGAACCGGGCGCACTCGAGCTGGTCGGCGCGGTACCGGGGGACACCCTCGCTCTGGGCCGGGCGGAGCGCCGGCAGCGCCGCGGCGAGGAGCCAGGTCGCGGCAGCAGCGGTGCGGCTCAGGCCTCCGCCATGAAGGGGTAGGTAAAGTCGGTGGGCGGCACCGAGGTCTCCTTGATCGACCGGGGCGAGACCCAGCGGAGCAGGTTGAGGATCGAGCCCGCCTTGTCGTTGGTCCCGCTGGCACGAGCCCCACCGAACGGCTGCTGGCCCACGACCGCACCGGTGGGCTTGTCGTTCACGTAGTAGTTGCCCGCCGCGAATCGCAGGGCCCGGTCGGCCTCGGCCAGGGCGCAGCGGTCTCGCCCCCACACCGCGCCGGTCAGCGCGTACGGCCCGGTCCGGTCCACCAGCGCGAGCGTCTCGCTCCACTTGCCCGCCGGATACACATAGGTCGTGAGCACCGGACCGAAGAGCTCCTCGCACATGAGCTGGTATCCCGGATCGGTGGCCTGGAGCAGCGTGGGCTGCACGAACCAGCCGACCGAGTCGTCCGTCCCGCCGCCGGCGAGCACGCTCACGCCGGCCTGGCTCTTGGCCCGCTCCAGATGTCCCCGCAGGCGGGCAAACGCGCGCGCGTCGATCACCGCGCCCATGAAGTTGCGGAAGTCGGCGACGTCGCCCATGCGGATCTGCTCGATCATCGCGACCACCCGATCGCGGACCCCGGGCCAGAGCGTGTCGGGGATGTAGGCGCGCGAGGCCGCGCTGCACTTCTGTCCCTGGTACTCGAACGCTCCCCGTACCATCCCGACCGCGAGCGCCTCGGGGTCCGCGCTGGGGTGGGCCAGAATGAAGTCCTTGCCGCCGGTCTCTCCCACGATGCGGGGGTAGCCGCGATAGCGCGCCATGTTCTCGCCGATCGTCTTCCAGAGACTCTGGAACACCGCGGTCGAGCCGGTGAAGTGGATCCCGGCGAAGTCGGGGTCGTTCAGCAGCACCCGGCTCACCTCGACCGCGTCACCCGGCACGAAGTTGATCACGCCCGGCGGCAGGCCCGCGTCCTCCAGGAGCCGGAAGAAGTGCCAGTTGCTGAGCGCCGCCGTGGACGAAGGCTTCCAGACCACGCTGTTGCCCATGAGCGCGGGCGCGGTGGGGAGGTTGCCGCCGATGGCGGTGAAGTTGAACGGCGTGATGGCGTAGACGAACCCTTCGAGCGGCCGGTGGTCCATCCGGTTCCACGCTCCCGGCGCCGACTCCGGCTGCTCCTGATAGATCCGCTCGGCGAACGCCACGTTGAATCGCAGGAAGTCGATCAGCTCGCACGCGCTGTCGATCTCGGCCTGGAAGGCGGTCTTGCTCTGGCCCAGCATGGTGGCGGCGTTGAGCAGCTGGCGGCGCGCCCCGGCGAGGAGGTCCGCCGCGCGGAGGAAGACCGCGGCCCGGTCTTCGAACCGCCAGTGGGCCCAATCCCGCTGGGCCTCGACCGCCGCCCGCACGGCGGCCTGAATGGTCGCGGTGTCGGCGTGGTGGACCTTGGCGAGAACCCGCTGGTGGCAGTGGGGCGAGACCACGTTGTGGGTGTCACCGCGGCGGATGTGCTCCCCGCCCACCACCACGGGGATGTCCACCTGCTGGGCCGCCTGGCTCTTGAGCGCGGCCTTGAGCGCGGCCCGCTCGGGCGACCCCGGGGCGTAGCTCAGCACCGGCTCGTTGTGGGCACGGGGGATGTTCGTGATACCGCTCATTGAGGCACCCGGATGAAGGATGCCGGAAAAGTAGCAGGGGTGTGCTAGAACGACGTGTGGTAGCCCAGGCCCGGCCCGCCGGTCGGCCCGACGATGAACGAAGGGGCGCGGATGCCGAAGACCCGCCAGCGTCCCGAGGCGAACTTGGCCGAGGTGATGCCGACAACGGCGCCGCCCGCCACGTCGCTCAGCCAGTGCCGGTTGTCGTTGATCCGGGACCAGCCGACGGCCGTGGCCGCCGCCAGCAGGCCGTAGCGCGCCACCGGGTTGTGAAGCTCATCGCCCAGGGAGGTGGCGAAGGCGAAGGCCATGGAGGTGTG
>DASSML010000508.1:0-5177 GCA_035688895.1 Gemmatimonadales bacterium | reverse complement strand
ATGGCTCTCCAATAGCCGGTGGTCCGGCTTCGGCAGCCCGTAGTCCTCCGGGCGCCCGATCACCACTCGCAGGACCAGGTCGTTGATCCCCCGCCGGACCGCGAGGGGGAGCCGCAGCCGGTGCCCCACCTCGCCCACCTGATCGGTGGGCCGGCCGAAGCTGTACTTGGGAATGAAGTGGTACCCTCGCCGCACGCTGAGGAACGCCTGCGCGGCGTGCCGCCCGGCCTCCGCCGCGATGTCGCAGCCCGAGTTTCCCGCGCCGACCACGAGCACCCGCCGGCCCCGAAAAATCTCGGGCGACTTGTACCCGCAGGAGTGCATCGTCGCGGCCTCGAAGCGGCCGGGCACGGTGGCCAGTGCCGGTACCGAGTGCACGCCCGAGGCGACGATCAGGCCCGAGTACGTCCGCGTCGCCCCATCGCCCAGCGTCACCCGCCACTCGCCGGGCCCGTCCCGCTCGGCTCGCGCGACCGTCTGCCCGAACCGGATGTGGTCGTATAGCCCGAATGTCCTGGCGTACGCCCGCAGGTACGCCAGCGCCCGGGCGTGATCGGGATAGTCGGGGTACTCCCTCGGCATCGGGAAATCGGGGAACTGCGTGAGCGGCTTGGAGGAGATGAGGTGAGTCGAGCGGTAGACCGGACTCTGGGGCAGGGACACGTCCCAAATCCCGCCCACATCCCGCTCCCGCTCCAGCACCTCGAAGGGGATGCCGGCCGCTATCAGGTGGTGCGCGGCAGCGAGACCCGCCGCCCCGGCGCCGACGACGCAATAGGTCATGGCGCCGGGAAAGATACGGGCGGCTTACTCCCTCGTCACCGTGTAGTACCCGCGCACCTCGAACGCCACCTTGCTCCCATCCCGCAGCGGCTGAGAGCGTTTGATGAAGGTCTGTGACGCGCCTCCCGCCATCTTGCTCAGATCGAGGTCGAGGACCGCGGCGTTCCACTCGGCCTTGGAGGTCGAGTACGGCTCGAGTATCCCAGGTCGTTGCTCGTCGCAGTGCCAGAACTGGTAGTAGGGCGAGCTCGCTCCGAAGCTGCTAAGCAGCCAGCCGTCGTCGTCGTTACCGACGATGAAAATCCTGATCCGGTCCGGCACCGAGGTGGCGGCATCGGTCTCCAGCACCGCGCCGATCGCATGCCGGCCCTCGGACCACTCCACCGCGGTCTTGTGGTCGCCGACGATGTCCTGGTCGATCTCATTCGGGCAGCTCACGACCCGAAACCACAGGTCGCCCGGTGAGTCGTTGTCGCCGTCGCTGATGACATCGATGTGGGAGATCCCCAGCGTGAACCGCTGCCGCAACGTCCGGAACTCGCCCGTGGCCTGATTGTGTCGAGAGTTCGCTCCTGCCGGCGCGTCGGCGATGAACCAGTACTGCGTCCCCCGCGCGAGCGGGGTGGCGCTCGCGGCGGTGTAGTGCCAGCGTCCGCCCGCGATCGGCGTGCCCTGCACCGTGAGCCGCAACGGCTGCCCGCTGAAGCTGTAGCTGCCGGCCGAGCCCGAGGGCGCGGTGGTGGACACGGTCACGATCGGCGCCAGGTTGGGCGCGGCGTCGAACAGGATCGACGCCCCCTCGAGCCCCGTCCTCACCTGCAGGTTGCTGATGTCGAACACTTCAGTGGGGTCGAACGTCGTGCTGGCGCCGGGGTTGTAGCGCTCGCCCACAGAGCCGCCGGGCAGGCTCACCCGGGTGCCGGTACCCGCGGGTGGTTTCGCCCCCACACCTGGCGTGTTGTCTCCCGCCGCGGTGCCCTCCACGGTCGGCACGGCGCCCGTCGGTGCCGTAGCCACCGGAGGCGGTGACGTGACCGCGTCAGCGAGAGGCTTCCAGAACCGGTGATTCAGCGCCGAGTCGGGGTTCGCGAGGCTGACGGTGAAGGTCCAGTAGTGCGTCGAGTCGCTCAGGTACGCCGGAATCGTGTGCGCGTCGGGCCACCGTTCGGCCGCGGTCGGTGAGCGATCTACCTCGCTCCCCGACTGCTGCTGCTTGAGTTGGGCGTTGCCCGGGGTGACGAACAGGATGCGACCCGGCTCCGCCCGCGCGTCGGTGCGGTCGTCCCAGGCACACTGGCCGGGCTCGAGGCCCCGGCCGAGCCGGCCGGCCGATGTGCGCGCGATTGGATAGGTGAGCCGAAGTGCCACCTGGTTCGGCCCGAGGCGCTTCGCTTGGGCGAAATCGTAGCCATTGCCGCCTCGACAACGGAGCTGCTCCCGTCGAAGCGAGCCGGCGCTGGATTTCTTCGGTGGATCGCGGGGAGCGGGCGAGGACCGGAACTGGGCCTTGTAGGGGCCGTGGCTGATGGAGACGTTGCTCTTGTCGTCCACGAAGAACGACCAGTAGTGTGCGGGGTCAGCCATCCAGGCCTGCATCGACTCGGGGTCGGCGATGAACTCCGAGCCGACCGGGTCGAGATCGAAGTGCACCACGCCCGGCTCCTGCGGTATGCTGGCGTCGGCGAACTGCGTCCAGGAGCAGGCCCCGGGCTCGAGTGTCTCGAACCCGCCGCCGGCCGGCGCCGGGTTGCGGCGGTAGGCCAGCACCACCGCTACATAGGCGGAGCTCCGCGGGCTGGGCTTCTGCTCGACGACGATGTGCGTCCCCGCGTTGCCCCGGCAGACCAGCTGGCGCAGGGCGCCGGGTCCAGGTGGCGGGGCGGGGGTCGCGGACGAAGCGGCCGAGCTGTCGGGGAACAGGGTGCCGACGGCGCTGGTCCGGCTGCGCGAGCCTGGGGTCTGGCCCTGGGCTTCCTGGGCCGCGAGCGCCAGGAGGAACGTCGGGTAGAGGAGAAGAGAACGAGTCAGACAGCGAGCCATGGCGGGCCTCCGGGAACATCCTGCGTGGCACATGGACGGTGCAGGAGATACGCCCTGGAGGCCGGTTGACTCCCTCATCCTGTCATCCCGAGCGAAGCGAGGGATCCAGGCGGCCTTCGGAGAGGCAGCCCAGATCCCTCGCTTTGCTCGGGATGGCGGACGGCTACTGCGCCTGCGCCTGGAGCTCGCCCCCCGACACCACCGGGTGCATTACCCACCCGCTCGCCTCGTGCCCGAAGCTCTGGGTGACGTCGAAATCCACCAGCAGGATCTTCTCGGGAACGTCGAGCACCAGCGCGCCGCCGGTCATCTGCACCTTGAGCCCGGATTGGGCATAGCTCGGTGCCCGCAGCTTCCCATCGGCCTCCCCGCCGCACGGCGTGCTGTCGTAGCCGTCGGTCGCGTACACGGTGCTACCGCCGTTCCCGTCGTCCACGGCCACGCAGGCCCCGCTGATCTTGAAGCGGAGCTCGTGATAGGTCCCCGACGGCACCTCGACGTCCTGCACCAGCGTCAGGGCGTCGGTCGCCAGGGTCAGCAGGTCGGTGGTGACCGGCGTGCTGGTCAGCACCTGCACGCCGCCCGAGCCCACCAGATCGACTTCGGTAATGGTGACGAAGGCGTGCTGCACGTCGCCCGGAGCATCTTTGAGCCGGACGCTGAGCGAGGTGGTGCCGTTCGGGTCCTGGCTATCGCAGCTCGTGAGTATTGCGCCGAGGGCGAGGAGGAGCGCCGCGCTACGAAGGGTTGCGAGGGTTTGCATGGCAGGTCTCGGGAAAGGGACGCCGGCCTGATTGCAATTACCCGGCCCGCCGAACGTGAGGCGGGGAGGTCAGGCTAATGTGTGCCCATCATACGGATGATGGCTAGTGAACGGAATTGCACTCGCCGGGTGGGATCTTGCGATGCGCGGAGCCCGGTGCGTTATGACCTACTCCCGTCTCACCCCCGCGAACGCCGGGTCCACCCGCAGCCACTCCGCCGAGTACTGCTGCTTCATCGCGAGCAGGCGCTCCAGCGCCCCGCGGGCCCGCTCCCGGTCCCCGGCCAGCAGGTACGCCAGCGCCATTTGACGCAGCAGAAACGCGCTCTCGATCCCGCTCTCGAAGTCCTTGATGAACGCCAGCCCGGCCTCCCCCTCCCGAATCGCCTCCGCGCTGTCGCCCCGGAACCCGAGGGCCACGGCCCGGAGAATCCGGGGCCGAGGATCCTCGGGCGCCGCCCGGATTTCCCGCGCCAGCTCCCGAGCGGCGGTGTCGGCCCAGGTCCGGACCAGCCCGCTGTCGCCGTGGTACCAGTGCAGCTTGGCCCGCACCAACGCCCACGCCGACCGGCTGTTGTCGAACGCGGCAGGCGGGAGATCGAGCACCAGCTGCTGCTGCGCCGAATCGAGGACCCAATGCATGTCCTCGGCGCCGGCGAAGTTGACCGCGAGGGCGGCGGGGTCGATCCCCGGTGTGGCCGCGGCCCGGGCGACCACCGCCCTCGCGCCGGCCACGTCGCCCTTGCCCAGGTCCGCGACCACCCGGGTCTGCAGCAGAAGCAGGTTGGTGGGCGCCAATTCCAGTCCCAAGTCGGCCACTCGGCGCGCCTCGTCCCACTGATGCTCCTGCAGCAGCCGAAAGCTGAACCGCACCGCGGTGTTCACCGATCGCGGGTCCAGCTCCTGCGCCCGGCGGAGGCGGGCCAGCGCCAACTCGGTCCGCTCCGGCCGTCGATCCACTGCGCCGCCGGTGCCGAGCAGGTCCACGTCCTGGGGCCAATGCGCCAGCCCGGAGTCGAGCGTCGCGAGCGCGCCCGAGGGATCGTTGCTGATCAGCAGCTGGTACAGCGCACGGGCGTGGTACGTCGCCGGATGGTCCGGCACCAGCCGCTCCGCGCGGGCCAATGCCTCGCCCGCGAGCCGGGCCTGCTCCGGGTCGGGCGACGAGATGGAATAGATCACCGAATGCAGCCGGGCCAGCCGGGCCCAACCGAGGCCGAAGGAGGAGTCGAGCGTCACGGCTTGTTGGAAGAAACCCAGCGCCCGACGCACGCTCGCTGCGTCGCGCTGCTCGTTGGCGATCTCGCCCTTCTGGAACGCCGCCCAGGCCTCGGCACTCCGGGTCGGCTGCTCGGCGAGCGTGCGGTACCCCTCTTCGCCCAGCGCGAGGCTCAGCGCGCTCACGACGTCGCCCGCGATACGCGACTCGAGTTGGAAGACATCGCCGAGCGGGGCGTCGAACGGCGCTTGCCACGTCACCGTGGATGCCCCGTTGGCGATCTCCACCAGCTCCGGACTCACCTGCACCCGCCGAGCACCGCCGGCGCCTTGCTCGACTCGCACGACTCCGGTCAGCAGGTAGCGCACGCCG
>DASSML010000507.1:0-2455 GCA_035688895.1 Gemmatimonadales bacterium | reverse complement strand
GACTCGTTCGCTGCCTCGTCCCAGGCCATGAAGAGGATCTCGCGGCCATCGAGCGAGAACTTGGGGTAGCTCACGTCCAATGGCGGCACGCCAGCCGAGTCCACGGGTGTATGGGGCGCCCCGGAGTCCACCGGCATCACGAAGAGGCGGCGGACGCCGATCGGCGCATTGGCGAAGGCGATCCAGCGTCCGTCCGGCGAGAAGATGGGCTCGACACCCCAGTTCAGCCGCGCGACCGGTTGGGAAAGCGCGCCGTCCGGCGCACGCCGCATGAGGCGAATGCCATGGGTGCCGTTGAGCACGGCCCAGGCCAGCGTCTGTCCGTCCGGAGACCAGTGCGGCAGCACTTCCTGGTCGGGGGTGTGGGTCACCTGCGTCAGCGTCCCGTCGTCGAGCGACAGCAGGAATACCTCGCGCGAGCCGGTTCGGGGGGAATGGAAGACCACCGTGCGCCCGTCCGGGGAAACCACGGGCGCGAAGTCCTGCTGATTGTCGGTGGTGAGCCGCTCCTGTTCCCCGCCGCCTACCGGGATCCGGTAGATCTGCGACGTGCCGCTCAGATCGCTGTCGAAGTAGAGCAGCTTCCCGTCGAGCGAGGCGCTCGGGTTCTCCACGCTCTGGTTGCCGCGTGTCACCTGGACCGCGTCACGCAGATTCATCGGCCGGCGACCCCAGGGCAGCGACCAGATGTTGCCGATGGTACGGTAGACGTTGTAGGCCAGCCGGTGACCGTCCGCCGAGAGGGACAGACTCTGCGCGCCGAGCCCGACGGTGAGCCGCTCGGGCGTGACGTGCACGCCGTGAGACGGAATCCGATAGATGTCGGTCGGGCCTTCGCGGTCGGAGACGAAATAGATGAAGCGGCCGTCGGGAGACCAGATCGGTGACTGATTGGTCTCGCTGCTGTCGGTCAGGGTGGTGCGGGTCCCGCCCCGCACGTCGAACAGCTCCAGCCAACTGGGCGCCAGATTCCCGAACAGAGCCCCGACCATGAGGTAGTACGCGTTCCCCGCGGCGCAGACGATGTCGGTGGCGTCAGGTGACCACCGGCAGCCGGTGATGCTGGTGCTCGTCGCCAGGAACCGGGGGGGCGCGCCGGTCGGCTTGAGGAAGATCGAATCCGCCACCACGTAGGCGGCAGTCGCGCCGTCGGGCGACCACTGCGACCAGATGATCGGGCCACTGGCGCGGGCCGGGGCCTCCTGTCGGGGCGTGCCGCCCGAGGCGGAGACCGAGAACAGCCCGCGCTGGTTGGCGTAAAGAATCCGGGTCCCATCGGGCGACCAGCTGGGGGAAACCTCGATGGCGGTGGAGTCGCCGGTGAGGAGCGTGGGCCGGCCGCCGCTCACCTGCCGGACGTACAGCCTCGTGTTCATCGGCTGCCCGCCCGCGTACGCGAGGAAGCGGCCGTCGGGCGAGAGCGCCGGGTGGACCTCCATGGACGGCTCGTAGGTCACCTTGAACGCGGTGCCGAACGACGGCTTCGCCGGGCCGCGCCGGCCGGCGAGAAGCGCACCGATGCCCGCGCCGACGACGAGGGCGCCGAGCGCGACCGCCGCCAGGGCGGCTCGGGAGGGCCGGGCCGACGCGTGAGAGGGGCGGGGCGGCGGGCCCTGCGCCGTCAGCGCCGCCGCGAACTCCGCCGCGCTGCCGAAGCGGTCGGCGGGGACCTTGGCGAGCGCGGTGAGCACGGCGGCTTCGACCGCGGGCGGCACGGTCTTTCGCTGGCTGCTCAGCGGCCGGGGCTCGTCGGACATCACCCTGGCGATGACGGCCTGGGCCGTGGGCCCGATGAACGGCGGCTCCCCCGCGAGCATCTCGTAGATGACCACGCCCAGGGAATAGATGTCGGAGCGGGCCGTGATCTCGCGCTCGCCCATCGCCTGCTCGGGCGACATGTAGTGCGGCGTGCCGAGCGACAGCCCGGTCTCCGTCATGCGGGTGCCGCCGGCGCTGGAGATCGCGAGGGCGATGCCGAAGTCGGCCACCAGCGCCGAGCCGTCGTGCAGCAGGACATTCTCGGGCTTGATGTCCCGGTGGATGATCCCGTTCCGGTGGGCGTAGCCCAGCGCGGCGGCGATCTCGGTCGCGATCCGCACCGCGTCGGCCACCGGCAGCTGTTTCTCTCGCCGGAGCCGGTCGCGCAACGATTCCCCATCCACGAACGGCATCACGTAATAGGCGGTGCCGTTCACTTCGCCGGAGTCGATCAGGCCGAGGATATGAGGATGCTGCAGGTGGGCGATCGTCTTGATCTCGCGGATGAACCGCTCCGCGCCGATCACGGCCGAGAGATCGGGCCGCAACACCTTGATGGCCACCGGGCGATCGTGGCGGAGGTCGCGGGCGAGGTACACCGTGGCCATACCGCCCTGGCCGAGCTCGCGCTCGATGCGGTAGCGGTCGGTGATCGCGGCGCGAAGGCGCTGAACGGCGTCGGCGGCGTCGGTCAGGG
>DASSML010000506.1:0-4238 GCA_035688895.1 Gemmatimonadales bacterium | reverse complement strand
GTGCTGCAGTCGCACTCGGGTGTCGCGATCGGTAAGCTCCCGCCAGACTCCGCGCCAGAAGGCGTAGCCCACCACGAAGCGTGCCCAGCGCCCTCGCGCCGCGCTCGGCAGTGGGACCGGTAGCGAGGCGAGCAGCCGTGGGGGCACGCCCGCGGCGAGCAGGCCATTTCGGAGGCGCACGGCGTTTCGACCGGCCGCACTATAGCTGCCGAGCTCCAGGTGAGGCAGCGTGGCGGCACGGTGCCGGTAGAGCCGTGCGCTGCCGCGTCCATCCGATTCAGCCTGCGCCAACAACTCCCGCTCGGTGTGGAAGGCGGGCCGGACCCCGATCGTCTCTTCCGTCCGCTCCAGTTGCGCACCGGCTTCCCACAGGCGCAGGACCAGGTCTACCTCCTCACCCCAGTCGAGCCCCGGGGCGAACCCCCCCATGCCGAGGAAGCGATCTCGACCGATCGCGAGCGGAGCGCCGGCAGCCGCGAGCAGCGGGACCCGCGCCGTCGGGAAGTGGGCGAACTGGTCGTTCTCCCACTGCTCCGCGGCGTACCTGGTCAGGGTCGAGCCCCCGGGCTCGCGTGACACTCGGCCGATCGCGATCACGTCCGGAGAGCGTCGGACGATGGCGAGCAGGCTCCGCGGGAAGTCGGGTGACGGCACGAAATCGGGCCGGGTGAGGATCAGGACGGGCGCTCCGGCGCGGCGCACGGCCTCATTCCATCCCTGGGCCGGCGCGGCTCCTGGTGGGCCGACCAGCACCTCGATCTCGGAGGGCGGCATGGTGTGTCGCTGGAGTGCCTGGGCGAACCGGCCCACCTCTGCCGACGTGCCGCCGGCGACGACGATGCTGACCGCCGCGCTCACCGGGCACCTCCCCAGAAGTGGTCGCCGGCCTCAGTGGCGATCAGCCCGACGTAGTCGGCGTATCGGTTCTCCCCGCTTACCGAGCCCGTGGCCGTGACTTGCCGATCGGCCCGATCCACGGCGCGGTCGGCCCAGGTCGTCACCAGGAACAGCGGAAGGAAGCGCGAGTTTACTCCCACGCGCCTCATGTAGTCGGATAAAGCCTCGGCGGCGGCGCTGGCCGCCGGCCCCTTCGGCCGAAGGAACAATTCGCGGAAGCCGCGCAGCTCCGCCTGACGCCCGCGCAGGCGCCGGGCCCGCAGGTGCCACTCGGCGACGAAATAGATCAGATCGGTCAGCGCGGGTCCTCGTCGCCCCGTGGTGTCCGGTCCCAGTTCCCAGTCGATCACGGTGATCCGGTCGCCGTCGCGGTGGATGTTCCACGGCCCGTAGTCGTTGTGCACCAGGACGGTAGGAAGTTCGGCCCCCACCAGCTCGCGCGCAGCGGCCCCGGCCCGGTCGAGCAGGCCGTGCTCCGGCTTCGACTTCGCGAGCCGGGCGCGGAACGCTTCCAGACGGGCAGTCGCGCGGTCGGCCGAGTCGGCGTTCCAGGCGCGCTCGGAGGTGGTCTGCTGATGAAAGCGGGCCAGCCAGTCGGCCGCGGCGCGGAGGTCCTCGAGGGAATGCTCCAGCGGCTCTCCCCGTCGTCCGGTGGAACGGACCATGGAGGCGCCCGGGGCATAGCTCTCGACCGTCACCAACGAGCGGCCGAACCGCGTGGTGCCGCACGGCTCGGGAATCGAAGCACGAAGGTCCGAGTCGAGCCCTGCCCGGATAGTCGTGAGCGTCGCCTGCTCCCGCTCGGTATGCGCGTTGAACCGCTCGGTTCGAGAGATCTTGACCACCACCCCCGGCGCGGCACCACTCGCGCTGAAGGGGAGCAGCACCACCCGGCTGCCGTCATCCTGGCCGCTGGTGAGCATGACTGCCTGACTCCCCGCGACGCGCCATCGCGCGGGGATCACGGGCAGCTCCGGCGCCGTGCCTGCCGAGGCAGGCGCGACGGCCGTGACGCCGAACGTCGGGATTACCGCATAGAGGCCCTTGGCCTCCCCGCCGCTGAGCACGCTGCCGACGGCCGCGGCCAGCGCGCCCGGCACGCTTCCGGCCGAGTGGAGGGTGCCGAAGTACCATCGCAGCACCTCGGGGTGATCGAGGGGAAGATATCGCCGAGCCTGGCTGAACCCCGGAATCACCCAGTGGCTCCACAGCGGCTGGAGCCCCGCCGCGGCGAGGTCGCGCCTCAGCCGGGCGGGGCTCGTCGTCAGGTGACCGAGGCTCCTGCGATCGACCTCCCGATACACCACACCTCCGGCCGACACGCACGCGGCCAGCTCCCGTGCACCGATGGAGGCATCGGCCAGCGCGACGACGAGGTCCGCGCCCGCGATCGGTGTCGTATCGATCCGTTCCGCCAGCTCCTCGGCCCGGAGCAGCTCCGCGAGGCCGGGCGGCCCGCCCAGGAGGACGAGGTGGCGATAGCGGCCCGTCGTGGCACCGGGCAGCAGGAAGCGCCAATCCGCCCGTCGCAGTGTGGCCGTCACGGCGCGCCCTGCCCGACACGAGCCCGCTCGGCCAGACGCCGCACGATCTCGAGGAACGGCCGAGGCTCGCCGGGGGCGCGCTTGGCCTGCTCGTCGGCCGCGTGCTGAAGCCAACAGGCGTGGACGCACAACGTGGTCGTCCGCTCGCTCAGGCCGGCCGAGCGGCGCAGGCGGTCGAGCAGTCTTCCGAGCGAGCCGGAGACTCCGGTGCCGTCGGGGAAGCAGCGCACAAAGGCGGCCACGCGATCGCGGTAGCCATCGCGGGCGGCGGTCGCGTCCACGGCGGAGTAGAGCAGGTCCCGCAGCGGCAGTCCCGTGGAGGACGCGGCTTCCCAATCCACGATGGCCGGCGGTCCGTCGCCAAGCAGGACGTTGGACATCGTGAGGTCGCCGTGGGTGGCGACGGTGGAGAGGGGTTCCCCGAGTGCCTCGGCCGTCCGGGCTCGGAGCCACTGCCGGTACCACTCGCCGTCGTTGAGGTCGGGCGCGAGTCGAACCGCGGGGCCGAGCAGCTCGCGCTGCGCCCAGCCTTCGTCCAGTCGTCCGGCAGCTACGGTGGCCTCGTTCCAGCGTACGAGCCACTCCCCGAGCTCGGCGATCACCGCATCAACGGCCATGGCACCCGAGCCAAGGAGCCTGGCGGCGGGGCGTCCGGTCAGCGGGCTCAGCAGCAGAACCGGCCATCCTCCTGGCAGCGCACTGAGGGTAGGCGACGGGAGGCGCGCGCCCGCCGCTCGTACCGCCGGCCCGAGTCGCTCCAGCCGCTCCACCTCGTGAGTCGCCCGCGCCTCGGATTCGGGTCCGCCCAGCGCGATCTTGGCCACAACGACGGCTCGGCCGGTGCCGTCCAGTCCCGTCACCACCGCGCCGCCTCGCCCCGCGCGCCACTTGGCCCGTACGAGTCCTCGCACGACCCGCGCGCCGCTCAAGCGGGAAAGCCACTGGAACGGCGCCGGCCCTTCCGACCTGAGCGCCGCCACGCCCACCGAGGGCAGGAGTCGCGTTGCCCCGCGATCCGTCCCCGGCACGGCCAACGCAATCCTTGCGAGGCGGCGACGCGCCGATGCCGTTCCCTCTCCCGACTCGAGCCAGCGACGCAGGGTCTGTCGGTCGCCGGGTACCAGATACTCGGTTCTTTCGAGGCTGGGATAGTGCAGGAACATCGTTGTGCTGTAGCCGTTTCCCGCGAGTCGAGAAATCGCGCGCCGGCGCTGGGCCGGCGGCAGGAGCAAATAGATCATGCCGCCGGGGGCTGCCGCCGCGATTGCTTGGGAGATCGACTCGTCCATCCACCCGAGCGTTTCTGCCTCCACCCGATTGGGGGCCACGATCACCAGTTCCGCGGGCCCTCCCCCGCCCTGCGCGCGCAGTCGCTCGGGGGCTCCCGCCCCGAGCACCAACGCGCTCTCCGCGCGGCCGATGGGAAGCACCAGCTCGAGGGGAGTCGGGGGACTCACGGCTTGCCCCAGCGCCGTGTGTACCGTCGCCAGATCCGCGCGGTCACGTCGCGGAGGACGACGTCGGCGGGCCGGGTGGTGTCCACCACCTCGAGATCGGGCACTCGCCGGCGCACGCCGAGGAATCGCTGTCGCCAATGCTCCAGGGTCTCGGCGTCGTACTCCCCCTTCCGCTTGAACATCACCTCGCCCGGAGCATCGAGCAGGATGGTGACATCGGGCCCCGGACAGATGTGGCCGTCGACCCAGCGGGCGAGCTTCGCGGCGGGTCCGAGCTGATAGGGCGTCGGCACTTCGGCGTCGTAGATGTAGCGGTCGAAGATCACCAGCTTGCCGCGGG
>DASSML010000505.1:0-7235 GCA_035688895.1 Gemmatimonadales bacterium | reverse complement strand
CGGGGCGGGAGCGCTTCTGCCGCCGCTGCAGGTTTTCGGCCTCGAGGTCGTGCACCATCCGGCGGAGCCGCTCGTTCTCGGCCTCGAGCTCGGCGAGCTGGCCCTTGAGCTCGGGCACCTCGCTGGCCCCGACCGCGACCGCGTGGCCCCCGGCGGTGGCCTGCTCCTGTACCTTCCTGGCCGTGCTGCCGGTGGAGAGGACCTGCATGTCTCGGCTGCCGTCGCGGTACACCGTCACGCCCTTGCAGCCGAGCCGGTAGGCCAGCCGGTAGATCTCCTCGACGTACTCCTCGGTGGCGTCGTAGGCGAAGTTGCAGGTCTTCGAGATAGCGCTGTCGTTGTATTCCTGGAACGCCGCCTGCATCCGGATGTGCCACTCGGGCTTGATGTGGTTGGCGGTGACGAAGACCCGCCGCCACTTGGCCGGCACCTCGGCGAAGTCGATGTGCCCCGCCTCGGCGATCCGCCGCATCAGGTCATCGGAGTACCAGCCCTCGCTCTTCGCGATGGCGACGAAGTCTTCGTTCACGTCGGGCATGAGCACGCCCGCCTGGTTCCGCATGAACGCGACGGCAAAGAGGGGCTCGATGCCCGAGCTGCAGCCGGCGATGATCGAGATGGTGCCGGTGGGCGCCACGGTGGTCACGTTGCAGTTCCGGAGCACCCGCATCGGCCGGATCCGCTTGCCGTCGGAGTCCCGGGCGCAGGTCTCGTCGGGACCCCAGATGCTGTGCTTCCATTCCGGGAAGGTGCCCCGGATGCCCGCCAGCCGCTCCGACTCGGCCTTGGCTTCCTCGTCCACGAACTGCTGCACCCGCCGTCCCAGCGCGACGCCCTCCTCGGAGTCGTAGGGGATGCCCAGCTTGACGAAGAGATCCGCCATCCCCATCACCCCCAGCCCAATCCGCCGGATCGCCTGGGCCAGGTCGGTGATCTCGGAGAGCGGATACTGGTTGGCGTCGATGACATTCTCGAGGAAGTGGGTGGCGAGGTGGATCGTCTTGCGCAGCCGGTCCCAGTCGATCTCGCCCTTCTGGACGAAGGCGCCGAGGTTGATCGAGCCGAGGTTGCAGACGTCGTAGGGGAGGAGGGGCTGCTCGCCACACGGATTGGTAGCCTCGTACGAGCCAAGGAGGGGGACCGGGTTGTAATGATTGGCGCGATCGATGAAGAACACGCCCGGCTCCCCGGTCTTCCAGGCCCCATGGATGATCCGGTTCCACACCTCCCGCGCGTTCAGCCGGCCGGCAACTTTCCCGGTCTTGGGATGGACCAGGTCGTAGTCCGCCCCCGCCTCCACCGCCGTCATGAACTCGTCGGTGACCGCGACCGAGATGTTGAAGTTGGTGATCTTGGTCGTGTCGTCCTTGCAGGTGATGAACTCCATGATGTCCGGGTGGTCCACCCGCAGGATGCCCATGTTGGCGCCTCGCCGGGTCCCGCCTTGCTTCACCACGTCGGTCGACGCGTCGAACAGGCTCATGAACGACACCGGCCCGGACGCGACGCCCATGGTGGAGCGGACGATGTCGTTCTTGGGCCGGAGCCGCGAGAAGCTGAACCCGGTGCCGCCGCCGCTCTGGTGGACCAGGGCCATGGCGCGGAGGGTGTCGTAGATGCCGCTCTTGCCGTTGGAGAGGGCGTCCTCGACCGGAAGCACGAAGCAGGCGGAAAGCTGCCCCAGCGGCCGGCCGGCGTTCATCAGCGTGGGAGAGTTCGGCATGAAGAGCCGGTCCGCGATCATCCCGTAGAACGCCTTCGCCGTCGCGTCGACCTCGTCGCCCGTCGCGCCATACTGGCGGTCCGGCTCGGCGATGGTCGTGGCCACCCGCCAGAACAGGTCGCGCGGCGTCTCCACCGGCTTCCCCTTGTCGTCCTTGATCAGGTACCGCTTCTCAAGGACGGTGGTGGCGTTGGGCGACAAGCGAACGGCGTCCCTTGGCGTGGACGAAGGCATAGACTACTCCCCGCTTGCGAAATGGAAGAGAAGAGACCCCTCGTGTTGCAGCACCCGCACGGCGACAGCGGATGGCCAAACTAGGCCAACGCACCAAGGGGCACAATAGCGCGAAAAACCCGCACAGCTACGTGCAATCTTCCTTCCCACATCACAAAAATAATCGGGGTTGGCGCTGTGGAAAACGTGGAAAGCTGTGGGTAGTTCCGGACTCAGTCCGCGCTGGGCGCAACCAGCGGGTAGCGGCCGGCGCGATGCGCCCGCGCCTGCATCACATAGTGGCTCCAAGTCTCCTCGATCCGACGTCGGAGAGCGTCATCTACCGCACGGACGATCCGGCCCGGCACACCCATGACCAGAGAGCCGGGAGGCACCCGCATTCCCTCCGGGATCACCGCACCGGCCGCGACCACGCTTCCTTCCCCGATCACGACCTCGTTGAGCAGGGTGCTCCCCATGCCGATCAGGCAGTTCGGCTCGACGATGCATCCGTGCAGGATGGCGCGATGACCCACGCCGACCCGCTCGCCCACGATGCAAGGGATCCCCTCGTCCACGTGCACGATGGTGCCGTCCTGGAGGTTGCTCTCCCCGCCGATCACGATCGGCGCCATGTCGCCGCGCAGCACGGTGCCGTACCACACGCTGGCGTCCGGGCCGAGGATTACGTCGCCCATCACCGAGGCGGTGGGCGCGATGAAGGCGGTGGGGTGAATGCGGGGCCG
The DNA here is from genome assembly GCA_035688895.1 of Gemmatimonadales bacterium. Classification (GTDB taxonomy): domain Bacteria; phylum Gemmatimonadota; class Gemmatimonadetes; order Gemmatimonadales; family GWC2-71-9; genus CAVVWJ01. Next base: position 4,553 of record DASSML010000505.1, on the reverse strand, counting down.
GTCGCCGGGGCCGGCGGTCACGGCTGCTGCGGCGGGAAGAGCATCTGGGTCCACGCTTCGACCGGCGCCCCGTCCTTGAGAGCCGGATGCCAGGTCACGGTCCAGACGAAATCGCGGACGGCCCGCTCGAAGTCGGCGTTGTCCGACGATCGCAGGCGCTGCACGTCGATCGTGCGTCCCTCGGCCGACACCTTGACCCAGAGCAGCGACGGGCGCGGCTCGCCGGTGACACCGTCGGGGAGCGGCACGAACGGTGGGTTGACCGGCTTGGGCCGCTCATCGAAGCAGCTGCCGTCACTGTTGTAGCCCGGACCGGGCTCGCAGCGGCTTGCCTTGGCCTCGCGGGGAGGAGCGGCCGGAGCGCCGATCGGCTGCAGCTGCGGCGTGAGTACCAGGGTATCGCCGGCGGCGATCGTGACGGTGTCGGTGAAGAAATTGAAGCGCGGAGCGGACACTGCCAGCGCGTGGGGGCCGGGCGACAGGCGCGTGACCGCCTCCAGGGCGGGTCGCTCGTCGATCATGACGGTGGAGCCCCGAGGCAAACCGATGAGGCGGATCGCCCCGGAGTCGCCCCGGGCAGCCGGAGTGGCCGCGCCGCCACTCCGGCTGCTCGGGGAGGCGGGAGCCGGCGGCGGGCTGGCGGGCGGCGTAGTGACAGCCGGTGTCCGCGGCGGGGCCGGAGCACTGGGCGTGGCGGCGACGGGCGCGGAGTCGGCCGGCGGGGCGGCGGCGGAGCTGTCTCCGATCGCCGTTCCCGACCCCGTGCTGTCGGACGCGCCGACCCCAGTCGCGAATCCGCGGGACTTGTAGTAGTAGAAGCCGCCGCCGATGCCGCCCAGGACGGCGAGGACCACCCAGATCCACGCCAGGGACGACCCCGAGCCCCGCATCGCCAGCGACCGGTCCGCCACCCGGCGCGGCTCATCACGTCGCTCGCGCGGGGTCATGCGGCGGTTGACCAGCGGCGATTCGATCGGTGTGGTCGGCTGACTGACGATCAGCGGCGCGCCGCCCACCACCGGACTGATCGATCCCGACCCGGGGTTCGCACCAGCCGCCACCGTCGCCACCGACGCCCGGACGCTCCCTGCGACCGCGATCGGCTGCCCCTGGATCGAGGCGACCAGCTCCTCGCAGCTCTGGTAGCGGTCGGCCGGGTCCTTCATGAGCATCCGCTTGATCACTTCGAAGATCCGCCGCTCGTCGGCGGTGATGAGCTGCGGGACTGGGACCGGCTCGGTGATGTGCTTGTAGCCGATGGAGAAGCTGTCCTCGCCGTCGTAGGGCACCGTGCCGGTGAGCGCCTGGTAGGCCACCACCCCGAGGCTGTAGATGTCGCTGCGCCCGTCGATCGCCTGAGCCCTCGCCTGTTCCGGGCTCATGTAGTGCGGCGTGCCGATCGACATGCCGGTCCCGGTGAGCCGCTGCCCAGAGGCCGCCTTGGCGATGCCGAAGTCGGTGAGCACGCACTGCCCGAACTCGTCGAACATGAAGTTGTCGGGCTTGATGTCCCGGTGCACGATGCCGCGTTGGGCCGCATACCCCAGGGCGCCGCCGGCCTCGACCAGGAGTCGCCGGATCTCGGGCGGGGTGAGCTTCCGGCGCTCGGCCATGACGGTGGAGAGCGAGCCGCCCCGGAGGAACTTCATGACGAAGTAGATGACCCGGCCCGAGCGGCCGACCCGATAGATCGGAATGATGTTGGGGTGCTCGAGCTGGGCGGCCGTGCGGGCCTCACGCTGGAACCGCTCTACGAATTCCGCGTCGAAGGCGAGCGAGAAGGGCAGCACCTTGATCGCCACCTCGCGCTCGAGGTGGCGATCCCGGGCCCGGTACACCATGGCCATCCCGCCCCGTCCCAGCTCCTCGATGATCTCGTACTCCGAGGCCAGGGCCTCGCGCACGAGGTCCATTTCCTGAAGCGCCCCGGTGGCGATCGCGTGGACCGGGGTGGTGGCCATCAGATCGAGACCGCAGGAGGGACAGAACTTGGATTTGCCGGTGATCTCGCTTCCGCAACGGGAGCAGAACATGCGCGGAAGCTACCGATGCGCCCCCGCTAGTCAAGCGGAACGCAGGGCGTAAGTCCGTGTGGCGTAGTGCATGAGGGGCCGCAAAAGAACAGGCCGCGGAGGCTTTGCCCCGCCCGCTACCCCGCGATCGTCCGGGGGTCTCTTTCCGAGGGAAAAGGCGCTGGTAGGGTCAGAAAGACGGCCCGGTGCAAGCTGTGGCACGCTTGCTGCGACGATTCGGCAGGTCCCCCTCGAAAAACACCTGGGAGCCGCCGGTGGTACCCTACCATACGATCGCGTTCAGCCAGCAGAAGCTCCGGGCTGCGCTCCGTCGGGCGAGCGGGCAGGAGCCCGGTTTCGGCTACGGGTTTGTGGTCCACTCCCGCCGGCAGGGCGAGCACCCCAGTCTCGGCCTCATCTCCCTGCAGGGGGAGAGTCTGGCCCTGAACGAAAGGCTGCTGCAGGCATTGGAGGGGATGCCGCTCTGGCTCTTTGGTCACGCTCGGATCACCTTTGCGGCCGGCGCCTCCATCGAGGCGGCTGAGGGGAGCAAGGCCGAGCCGGATCAGCGCCCGCTGGCCTCGCTGGTGATGCACATCGCCACCTTCGACACCACCACCGGGCTGACCCAGCACCTGGTCCAGGTCGAAGCCCTGGTGAAGGCTGAGACGCTGGTGCAGCCGCTCCTGGTTCTGACCCACCAGCGTCCGGCGGCCTGGCCGCTCTAACCGGTCACTTGAGCGCCGCCTCCTCGTTGGAGTCGGCCTCCGCGGTCTTCTTCTCATCCACCACCTGGAAGCCCTGGGCGCGGCGGTCGCGCCGGCCCTGCGCGTCCTCCACCTCGACCTCCAGCGAGTAGTAGCCCGGCTTGAGCTTGTTGAGCCGGAGGCTCCGGTGCGTCGCGGTCAGCGGGAACGCCGCGGTCTCGTCGAACTTGAGGCTGAGCTGGGCCGATCCGCCCCCGAAGACCTTCTTCAGCAGGCCGCCGTTCTTCCCCTGCTTGCGCACCGCGATCCGCACGTCGTACTTGCTCCCCCCCGCTACCCCCTCGACCTCGTAGTACAACTCCATATCCTCGTCCCGTCGGAAGGTCCGGAGTGGGTTGAAGAGGACCGTGTCTTCGGCCGTGCGGCGCCAGGAGAGATTCGTTGTCCGGTTGCCGAGCACCAGATCGCTCAGCGCCAGCGTGGCCGACGTCGGGCGGCCGACCCGCAGGGAGTCGCGCGGAAGGACCACTCCGGCGTCCTCTCCCTCCTGCACGGCGAGGCGGTAGGTGTAGTTGCCCGGCGGCACCGGGATGTTCACCCGGCCGACCAGATGCTCGCCGCCGGGGACCGCCGCGGGCGAGACGAAGTGACGGGTAGTGTCGACCGACGCCGCCACCCGGCCCAGCCGGTCCAGCGCGACGAACCGCACCCGGATCGAGTAGAGATATCCCCGGGTCACCATCACCGGCTGGAGGCTGGAGCCGGCGACGGCGTAGGCGATCTGCACCTGGGTTCCGGTCGAATCGCGGCCGACCGCGAGGACCTCGGAGTGGACCTTGAGCTCCTCGGGGAAGTGCAGCTCGTAGCTGTCGGTGGTCGTCCCGACGGCGATGCTCTCCTGCCCCACCGCGCGCTCCTCCGATTGGAACTGCCCGGAGCTCGCCTGCCCCGTAGCCTGGAGCTTGGCGTAGATCGGCGCCAGCTGCTCCCGGGACAGCAGGAGCTGCTGGGTCACCGGGTCGGTCCGGTCGTCGCCCAGCCCGCCGCGGAGGACCACGGCGTTGCTGAAGCCGAGCACGTCGAAGAGGCTTTCGACCAGCTTGAAGTCCTGCACGTCTTCTCGCGCCATGAAGTGGAAGATCAGGTCGCCGTCCGGCCGGCTGTACCGCCACGATTCGTTGGGCTCGAGCCCGGGGGCGGCGTAGGTGGCCCGGCTGGTGGGCTCGCCGTGGCGGATGTAGATGATCCCCCGGTCGTCGAAGTCACGACTGCCGGAGCGGTAGCGCTCGACGATGTCGTAATGGCGGTTGAGGGCAACCAGCTGGAAGTTCTTGCGGGCGTAGAAGAGGCGGCGGTAGTGCTCGCGGAGGCGCTCGCCGTCGGCGTGCAGGCCGGCCTGGTCTCGCTCGGTCCAGAACTCCCGCAGATAGGCCGCCCGCCGGGCGCCGGCCGTCTGGTCGAACTCGCGGAGGACGCTGTCCGGGGCAATCGTCGCCAGGTCGGCCCGGTATCCCGCCACGGCCACCGAATCGTCGCTCGCCGCGCCCTCGTAGTAGGGCCCGGTCCCGTCGAAGCGGCCGAGGAGGAAGAGCGTGCGGGCGACCTCGAGCTGCCCCAGACCCTGACTGCCACCCTCCTGCAGGTAGCCCTGGAACGCCACCAGAGCCGAGTCTCCGTCGCCGACCTCGCGCTCGACCCGCCCCCGGGCGAGCAGCACCGAGGGGTGCCGGGCCGCGTCAGTCGTGGCCGAGCGGCGCAGGGCGTCGAGCGCGACGTTGAGCTTGATGTTCACCCGCTGGCGCAGGGCGGTATTGGCGAGCTCCACGAGGCCGCG
>DASSML010000504.1:0-3668 GCA_035688895.1 Gemmatimonadales bacterium | reverse complement strand
CAGCGGGGAGGCGGGGCTGGAGCGGGCGCGGGCGCGGGAGGCGGACATGATCATTCTCGATCTCATGATCCCGCGGCCCGACGGGTTCCAGGTGCTGCGCACGCTCCGGGAGGAAGGCGTGGAGACGCCGGTCATCGTGCTGACCGCACGGGGGACCGAGGAGGACAAGGTCCGCGGGCTCCGTCTCGGCGCCGACGACTACGTCACCAAGCCGTTCGGGCTGCTGGAGCTGCTGGCCCGGGTGGACGCGATCCGGCGGCGGATCCGGCTCGCCGCCCAGGGTCCGGGCCCGGGCCGCGACACCGCGCCGATCGTGATCGGTGACATCCGGGTCGAGCCTGCGACGCGAAGCGTCACCCGGGGCGATGAACCGGTGCCGCTCCGGCCCAAGGAGTTCGAGCTGCTGCTGGCGCTGGCCCGGCGCGACGGCGAGGTCGTCTCGCGCTACGAGCTGCTGGAGGAGGTGTGGGGGTACGGGGCCGATGTGGTGAGTCGCACGGTCGACACCCACATCGGCCAGCTCCGGGCCAAGCTGGAGCGGAACCCCGCCGCGCCGAGGCTGATCCTGACGGTGCGGAAGAGCGGGTACCGGCTGCAGCGGCCGCTTGAGACCGGCTTGATGCCGGAACGGCAGTATTCTTCAGGATGATCCTCAACACGCCGGTCCCCATGTTCCGCGAGCGCCGGGTGAGCCCCGCCCGGGTCACCATGGTGGCGCTCGGCCTCGTCCCGGCCGGCGCAGTGGCGGGATTCGTGGCCGGCGCGCTGGGCGTCGCCCTCTGGGTGGGCGTGACCGAGGGGCTGACCCACGCCTTCGATCTGGGCGCGTGGTTCGTTGCCGGTGCCGTCGGCGGCGCGCTCGGCGCGGTGCTCCTGCCGCTCGCCGGGTTCACCCTTCTGCGCCGGGCGCCACTCGGCAAAGTGCTGCTGGAGACCATCCTCGGCACCGCGCTCGGCGGGGCGATCGGGGCGGTGCTGTCGCCGTTCGGCGGAGGGTGGTTTACCGGAGCGCTGGTGGGGTTCGCGCTGTCGGTCGGGCACCTGTGGTGGAGGTCCCGCCGGCGAGGCTGAGGACAGCAAGGAGCCCATATGCCCGACCTGTCGCGCCCCTTGCGGCGCTCGAGGACGAACCGGATGATCGCCGGCGTGGTGGGCGGGCTGGCCGAGCGCTTCGGAATCGACCCGACCCTGTTGCGGGTGATCTACGTGGTGGGATCCGTCGTGTCGGCCGCATTTCCGGGGATCCTGGTCTACCTCATTCTCTGGGTGCTCATCCCCGAGGCGGACCAGACCGGATGACCTGAGGGGCGCAGGGGGGCAGCGCCCCCCTGCGCCCCTGCGCCATTACAGCTTCGCCAACGCCTGCTTCGCCAACGCCTTCTCCAGCTCGGCCACCTGTTCGGGTGTGGTGTTGCCCGGGCCTGCCGTGACGGTGATGGTGAACGCGTGGTCGCCCTTCCGGACGCCCAGCTTGGCGTAGTGGCCGTAGCTCATGTAATAGGAGTCGTCGCCGACGCCGGCACTCTTGCCCGCCAGCGGTCCGTTGCCCGGCATGGCCTTCTGGGAATCGAACATCCCCGGTGCGAGGATCATCAGGGTGGCGGTGCGGGCCTCGAGGTCGTAGGTGGTGTCCGCCGAGTAGAAGCAGGAGGCCTTGCTGGTCCCGAGCCACGGGCGGCCGGGAAGAGACTTGATTCCCAGGACGCCGCTTACGTCCTGCGCGGTGAGCAGGCTGCACGGATCGGCGGCCTTCTGGGCGAGGAGGGAACCGGGGAGCGCCGCGAGCGAGCCGGCGAGTGCGAGGCAGGTAACGAGCGTGACGCTGCGCATAGAGGACTTCTCGGTCCGGCGCCCGGGAGGCAGAGGACAACTGGCTGGGGCGGCCGACTGCGCCCGGGCGCCGAGGCGAGTCGGCCGGCCAGTCTGGTGAGAAGCGCTCCAATCTAGAGCTTCGCCCCGCACTTCCGACAGTAGACCGCGTCGTGCTCGTGGGCGCCCAGCCCGCAGGCCGGGCAGGCCTGGGCGGTCACCGGCGTAGCGCTCGCCGCCCGGGCGATCTCGGCGGTCACGATCCCGGTCGGCACCGCGATGATGCCGTACCCCGTCAGCATGAGCAGCACCGCGAGCCCTTGCCCAAGCGGCGTCGCCGGCGCCAGGTCCCCGTACCCGACCGTCGTCAGGGTCACCACCGCCCAGTAGATGCTCACCGGGATGCTGGTGAAGCCGTGCTCCTCCCCCTCGATCAGGTACATCAGCGCGCCGACCACGACCACGATCGTCAGGGTCGACAGCAGAAAGACCTGGATCTTCCGGCGGCTCGCCCGCAGGGCGTCCACCAGGACCCGGGACTCGCGGAGGTACTCCCCGAGCTTGAGGATCCGGAAGATGCGCAGCAGCCGGAGGAGGCGGATGACCAGGAAGCTCTGCGCGCCGGGAAGAAAGATGCTGAGATACGTCGGCAGGATCGCGAAGAGGTCGATGAGGCCGAAGACGCTCACCGCATATCGGAGCGGACGATGCACGGTGAAGAGCCGGAGGGCGTATTCGACCGTGAAGAGGATGGTGAAGGCCCACTCCAGGACGCGCAGCTCCGGCCCGAAGTGGGCCCGTACCGAGGCCACGCTCTCCAGCATGACCACGATGACGCTCGCGACGATGGCGAGGAGGAGCCCGAGGTCGAAGGCGCGACCGGCGGGGGTGTCGGCCTCGAAGATGATCTGATGGAGTCTGGCCCGAAGGCTCGCGAGATTCATGCGCCATTCATACGGTCGGGCGCGGTGCGAACCAGTACACCTTCGTATAACACGTTCCCGGTTCGGACGTCCTCTCCTGGCGCCCCGTCGCGCATCATCAGTAGAGGCGAACTCCACGCGAAGCGAGGTGCCTATGAGCGGAATCGGCCGGACGGAGCGGGTGCAGGTGGTCGTGATCGGTGCGGGGCAGGCAGGCCTTTCAGTCGGATATCATCTCGCCCGGCGGGGCATCCAATTCGTCATCCTGGAGGCAAAGTCCCGAGTGGGCGACACTTGGCGCGAGCGTTGGGACTCGCTCCGCCTCTTCACCCCCGGCAGCCTGGACGGCCTCGATGGGATGCCCTTCCCCGCTCCCCGGCACCGATTCCCCACCAAGGACGAGATGGCGGACTATCTCGAGGCGTACGCGGCGCGGTTCGACCTGCCGGTCCGGACCGGCGTCCGCGTCACCCGCCTGACCCGCAGGGGCGACCACTATCTCGTCGAGGCGGGCGAGCTCCGGTTCGAGGCGGACCACGTCGTGGTCGCCATGGCCACCTTCCAGGACCCCCGGGTCCCGGCCTTCGCCGCCGACCTGGCGCCGGAGATCCGGCAGCTCCACTCGGTCGAGTACCGGCGGCCCTCGCAGCTCCAGCCGGGTGGCGTGCTGGTGGTGGGCGCGGGCAACTCCGGGGCGGAGATCGCACTGGAGGCGGTGCGCAACGGGCATCCGACCTGGCTCTCGGGACGAGACACGGGCAAGCTGCCGTTTCGGATCGACTGGCTGCTGTCGCGCCTGGTGCTCCAGCCGCTGTTGCTCAGAGTCATCTTCCATCGGCTGCTGACGGTGGACACGCCGATGGGCAGGAAGGTGCGACCCAAGGTGATCGGGACCGGCGGGCCGCTCATCCGGACCCTGCCGAAGGACCTCCTCGC
>DASSML010000503.1:0-6794 GCA_035688895.1 Gemmatimonadales bacterium | reverse complement strand
CTCCGACCAGGTGGACGCCGCCAACAACGCCGAGCTGGTGCGGCGCCTGGCCGGCGCGCCGCCGGAGCGGCGCCGGGCGCGCTACCGCTGCGTGCTCGTGCTCCTCCGCGATCCGGGAGCGGTGCCCGAGAGCTTCGAGGGAAGCTGCGCCGGACGCATTCTCGAGAGCCCGGTCGGTACCGGAGGGTTCGGCTACGATCCCTACTTCTTCAGCGACGAGCTGGAGAAGAGCTTCGGCGAAGCGACGCCAGCGGAAAAGGACGGGGTCAGCCATCGGGGGCGGGCGGTGCGGGCCCTGGCGGCGGCACTCGAAAGGCGCCCGGTCCCCGCGTAAGCGAGCAGTCGGCAAACCGCATGGCGATCGGTGCATGCCTGGGCGCTGCCCCCCTGCCACGAGGCGGCTTGAGAGTCACAGTGACGTAGGCCATTCCAGTTGGCCGCGCTCCCGAAGCTGGCTAAGTTGTTGCCAGGCAATCGCGGGGTGTGGCGCAGTCCGGTAGCGCGCCTGCTTTGGGAGCAGGAGGTCCCGGGTTCGAATCCCGGCGCCCCGATCGCCATTTCCAGCGCGCTTTCGCACCTCCGGCATCCTCCGCTCCCTCAGCACCTGGCCTCTCCCTTTCCTGTTCCCCGCCGTAGCACGTGGCGATCCGGCCCTCCGGTCGATAACTTCATCCTGCACCCGGTCGGCAGCAGCCGGCCGGAGGGATGGTTCCCGCGGCGGGCCTGGCCCTCCAGACTCGCCGCCAGTTGGCTCGAGGTTCGTCTCATGCGCCAATGTCCAAACTGCGGTTTCCAGAGCGAAGGCGGTCTCTCCTGCCAGCTCTGCGGCCATCGGCTTCCGCTCCTGTGGGGTGTCAACGACGTGACGGTCCGGCGCATCGGCATCACGCTGCTGGTGCCCGTCCTCGTCTGGATCCTTATGACGAGAGTGCTCGGCGTCTGACGCCGGCCACTCGACCTGTTCGTCCCCGCGGTCGGCCTTCCTGTTCTCGCAGCCCGCGCCTGTAGCTCAACTGGATAGAGCACCGGCCTTCTAAGCCGGTGGTTGGGGGTTCGATTCCCTCCAGGCGCGCTCCGGTCGGATCGGGTGGACACCGACGGCGGTTCGTCGGATATTGTCGGCCATGGTGACCGGATCAACTGCCGGCGTCGGCGCTCCGTCCCCCCGCTCCCGCGGGGTCGCCCTGGCCCTCGCTGCCCTGCTGGGGCCGTTTGGCGCCCATCGCTTCTACGTCGGCAAGCGCAAGAGCGGCGCCTTGATGTGCGCGACCCTCGGCGGGTTGGGCGTCTGGTACCTGTACGACCTGATCCTGGTCTCCGCCGGCTCCTTCCGCGATATCGAGGGGCGGCTCGTCTCCAACTGGGATCCGGAATACGCCCTGCCGGCCGCGCCTTCTGACGCCCTGCTGGAAGAAGTCGAGGCGCTGCGGGCCGAGGTAGCCGAGCTCGCCGAGCGGGTCGATTTCGCCGAGCGCCTGCTGGCTCAGCCCCGGTCCCCGACCGAACCCTCCGCGCTCCACTCCTGAATGGCCGACCGCCCGCTGCCTTCCCGCCGGCTCCTTCCCCGGCGGGACGATCTTCGCGCTATGGTGCGACTGGCGCTGCCGGTCGTGCTCATCCAGGTGGGGATGATGTTCATGGGGGTGGTCGATACCCTCATGGTCGGACGCCTGTCCGCCACCGCGCTGGCCGCGGTGGCGCTGGGGAACCTGTACTTCTTCCTCATCGCGGTGTTCGGGATGGGCACCCTGATGGTCCTCGACCCGGTGGTCGCCCAGGCGGTAGGCGCCGGCGACGACGAGGGTGCCGCGCGAGGATTCCAGCGCGGAGTTCTCCTCGCCGGGATGCTCGCACTGCCGGCTGCCATCCTGCTCCTCCTGGCCGAGCCCTTCATGCTGCGCGCCGGCCAACCCGCCGAGGTGGTTCCGCTCGCGGCGGACTACGCGGAACGCCTGGCTCCCGGGGTGTTTCCGTTCTTCCTCTTCGTAGTCCTGCGGCAGACGCTGCAGTCCATGCGGGTCGTCCGACCCATCGTCCTGGCGATCGTCGTCGCGAACGTGGCGAACGCGGTCATCAACTGGGTGCTCATCTTCGGGCACCTGGGCGCCCCCGCCCTGGGCGTGGCCGGCTCGGCCTGGGCCACCACGATCAGCCGATGGCTCCTTGCGGGCATCCTCGTCGGTGTGGCCTGGCGACCGCTCGCCCCGGTGGTCTACCCGATCCGCCGGGAGATCTGGCATTGGACGCCGCTCGCCCGGATGCTCCGCCTCGGACTTCCGATCGGCGCACAGGTCTTTCTCGAGTTCGGTGCCTTCGCGGTGGTCGCCTTGATGATGGGCTGGCTCGGCACCCGCTCGATGGCCGGACACCAGGTCGCCATCAACCTCGCGTCCCTCACCTTCATGGTGCCCCTCGGCGTGGGCGATGCGGCCTCGGTGCTGGTGGGGCAGGGGGTCGGCCGCGGCGATCCGGTCTCCACCCGCGGTGCGGCGCGGGCCGCGCTGGTCTGCGGAGTGGGGTTCATGATCTGCACCGCGGTGCTGTTCCTGACCGCGCCGGTCGGCCTGGCTCGGCTCTACACCACCGACGTCGACGTAATCCACGTGGCCGCCACGCTGATCCCCCTGGCGGGCATCTTCCAGGTGTTCGACGGCACCCAGACTGTGGCTACCGGGATTCTACGCGGGCTGGGCGAGACCCGGGTTGCCATGCTGGTCAACCTGCTGGGCTATTGGTGTATCGGGCTGCCGGTCAGCTACCTCTACGGGATCCATCTGGGTCGCGGGCCGGTCGCGCTCTGGTGGGGACTCGTGCTCGGCCTGGGCGTGGTGGCCACGGTGCTGCTGATCCGCGTGCGGCTGGCGCTGGCCCGGGAGCAGCGCCGGGTCGTCATCGACGACCCGGCGACGCTCCGCTCGCCCTTGGCACTGCCGGCGGAGGCAGCCGATTAGCGGGAGGACTCCTCCTCCGACTCCGCCCGGTTTTCCGCTCTGAGGTTGATCACGCTCTCGGCCAGCGCGGAGAGCCGCTGGTCGGTCTCCTCTTCCTCATCCAGGTTCTGTCCCAGCAGCTCGTGCACCTCGTCGTGCCCGAGCATCTCGGCGTAAGTGCAGACGCAGCCGTAGGCCGCGATCTCGTAGTGCTCGACCTTCTGCGCCGCGGAGATCAGCGCGGCGTCCAGCACGCCGGGCTCGGCGTCCTCGGCCATCGTCTTCTTGCCTTCCTCCAGCAGCCCGGCCATCCCGTCGCACTTCTTCCCCTTGGCCGGAATGCCGAGCAGTTTGAAGGCTTGCTCCAGCCGCTCGACCTGGCCCTCGGTCTGGAGCCGGTGCTCCTCGAACGCGGACTTGAGCTCGGGGTGGGACGCGGCCTTGATCATCCGGGGGAGCGCTTTGAGGATCTGTCCTTCGGCATGGTAGATGTCCTGCAGCTCATGGACGAGCAGGTCCTCGAGCGATGTGAGCTTGGCCATTCGGAGTCTCCTTCTATCAGGGGACGACAACCTCGCCGCCCGGCCACCGGAGATCGGTGTTCCAGGTCACCCTGCATCCCCCACGCGGCCCCACCCGCCTGACGCCGGGACCTCATGCAGACCACCCTCGCCGCGATCGCAGTCGTCACCGTCGGCTACATCTTCGCCTACCTCCTCTTCGATCGCCTGCGCGACCGATACGGCTACGTGGGGGGCGCCGAATACGTCATCATTGGATTCTTGCTCGGTCCGCAGGTGAGCGGACTGCTCAACGCGGGCCAGGTCCAGGATCTGACCCCGATCGTGAGCCTCGCATTGGGCTGGCTGGGGATGCTGCTCGGCACCTATTTCCGGCTGCCTGCCATGGCGCTCATCGAGGGGGACCATCTCCGTATCGCCTTCGCCGAAGCGGTTGCCACCTTTCTCGCCGCCGGGGCCGCCCTGCTGGCGGTCTTCCGGTTCCTCGCCGGAGCCAGCTGGACCCAGGCCGCCGTGCAGGCGGTGACGCTCGGCGCGGTCGCGACGCTCACCTCGCCGGTCGCGGTGGACGCGGTGGTGGACCGGATCCGGAGCCGGAGCCGGGTGCCTCCGGTCCTCCAGCTCACGGCCCGGATCGATGCACTGATCGCCGTGGTGGCATTCGGCCTGGTGCTGGCCGTCCTGCACCAGGGCCAGGTGGCCCCGGGCGTGCGGCCGCCAACCCCGACCGAGTGGGCCGTGATCAACGTCGCGGTCGGCGTCGCCTCCGGTGTGCTCTTCCACCTCTTTCTCGGCCCTCGGGGCCACCTGGACGAGGGCCGGCTCTTCGTGGCGCTCGCCGGCGCCATCGTAGTCGCGAGCGGGGCCAGCTACTACCTGAACCTCTCGCCCATTTTCACCAACCTGATCCTGGGCTTCATCCTGGTGAACAGCGGGAGCGCTCACCGCGATGTGACCCGGCTGCTCCTCTCGACGGAGCGCCCGGTGTATCTGGCGTTGCTCCTCTTTGCCGGCGCCGCCTGGAGTCCCGGCTCGGTTGACCTGCTCTTCATCGCCCCACTCTTCGTCGCCATTCGACTCGCCGCCCGCACCCTTGGCGGGGGGCTGGCCGGCCTGCACGTCGCTCCTCCCGAGCTCCGCGCTCCGGGGCTCGGCCGGGGCCTGCTCGCGTTGGGCGGGGTGGGCGTCGCCATCGCGCTCAACTATGGGCAGGTCTATCCCGACCTGCATCCGCGGCTCATTCTCAGCGCGACGCTGCTGGCGGTCCTGCTGTTCGAGATCGTGGCCAGCCGGGAGGCCGCGACCTACGTCGCCGGCCTGGGTGACCCCACGTCCATGACGGCTCCTTCGGCGGCAGCGACCCGGACCGGATGATTCGCCGGCTGGTCGTCCTCGCGCTCCTGGTGGGGGGCGCGGTGCTGCTGGAGCCGCTTCGGGTCCCCACCGAGGGGGTCATCGCTCCCCGCTCGCTCTTTCTCTTCGGCATCCTGCTGCTCACGGCCGACACCTTCGGCGCCCTCGCGCACGACCTCGGCTTTCCGCGACTGGTCGGCTATCTCGTGAGCGGCCTCGCCTTGGGTCCCTCGGCCATGGAGATCGTCCCACCGGGCGTACTGCAGGACCTCAGCATGATGAAGCAGCTCGCCGTCGGCACCATCGCGCTGCTCGCCGGCGCCGAGCTTCGGCTGACCGATCTGCGGCAACGCTACCGCCCCATTCTGTGGATCCTCGTGTGCCAGGGCGTGGCGGTATTGGTGCTGCTGACAGTTGGAATTCTCCTCTTTCGTGGCTGGGTGCCGTTCATGCAGGATCTCACCCCCTGGGCCGTGGTGTGCGTGGCGCTGCTCTTTGCCACGGCACTCACCGTGAACTCGCCCATGGTGACGCTGGCGCTCCTCACCGAGACCCGGGCCGAGGGGCCGGTCGCCAAGACCACCCTCGGCGTCGTCCTCGTGGCGGACGTCGTGGTAGTCCTGCTCTTCACCGCGACGTTCAGCCTGGCCCAAGCCAGTCTGGGCGGTGCCACCGAGGGTGCGCTGCCGATGCTGGTGCGGCTGCTCCGGGAGGTGCTGGGGTCGATCGTGGCCGGGGGCGTCATCGGCGGACTGCTCACACTCTATCTCCGCTTCGTGCGGCGGGAGATGGTGCTGTTCGCGGTTGTCGTCGTGTTCGCCACTGCGGCGGTGGCCCAGGCGCTGCACTTCGAGCTCCTTCTAAGTCTCCTGGTGGCCGGCTTCCTGGTCGAGAACGTGGCCCCGGTGCGCGCCGAGCCGCTGGTGCACGCCCTCCACCTGATGGCGGTGCCGGTGTTCGTGGTCTTCTTCGCCATGGCCGGCGCGGAGCTTCGGGTCCAGGCCTTCGTGGCGTTGTGGCCGCTCGTGCTCGGCGCGGCCCTGCTGCGCTTTCTCGGTGTGTATGGGGGTGCTCGGGCAGGGGCGGCTTGGGGTGGTGCCGAGCCGGTGGTCCGGCGCTTCGCCTGGACCGGGCTCGTTTCCCAGGCCGGGGTGGCGCTGGGCCTCGCCACGATCGTCGCCGACCGGCTCCCCCGGATCGGTGTGGCGATGCAGACCCTGATCGTCGGGGTCATCGCCTTCAACGAAACGGTGGGGTCGGTGGTGTTCCGGCGGGGCCTCGAGCTGGCGGGCGAAATCCGCGAGCGGTGAAGACTTGACTCGTTTGTTGCAGGGCCCTAGTATACCCGCCCGCTCCGGCCGGGTGTGAGTCACCCGATGGTTCCGGTTGAGCGGTGCTGGCGTAACGTCCGTGGTACCAACTTCTTGACAAGCGGCTCGGCTTCGGTAAATTGTCGGGCTCGGGTGGGTCCGGACGGATGGAACGGGGCAGTGGAGCTGGGTGGGCGGCGGGGTGTCAATTGATTTGATCTCCAGCGCTTACCTCCTTGACCCCGATCACAACTCCGGCTATACTGAGGGGCTCGGCAAGAAATCGTCTGACGCCGGACACCAACGCTCTTTGACAAGTGATGTGAGCAAGCGTGAGATGGAGTGCGGACCCTCTGATCCCGGTGGTCGCAGAGGCCATTGGGGTAGGGTTTAAAACTCTGATCAAAACGTGATTCGGACGACAGAACCAGGTCGTTCGCATTGAGCTGTTCAAACCTCATTGGAGAGTTTGATCCTGGCTCAGGACGAACGCTGGCGGCGTGCCTAACACATGCAAGTCGAACGGGACCGGGGGCAACTCCGGTTCAGTGGCGGACGGGTGCGTAACACGTGAGGAACATGACTTTCGGTGGGGGATAGCCGGCCCAACGGCCGGGTAATACCGCGTACGACCTTTCGGGGACATCCCCGGTTGGTGAAAGCAGCAATGCGCCGAAAGA